>DATFGD010000122.1:0-3505 GCA_035249725.1 Burkholderiales bacterium | reverse complement strand
CGATCGGGATGTGGATCCACGGATAGGTGTCTTTTGGCCCGGCCTCGAGCAGCAGCACCGTGCGGCGGCCATCCTCGGTGAGGCGATGGGCGAGCACGCAACCCGCCGAGCCGGCGCCTACTATCACGTAATCGTAGATCTTGCGGCTGGAGGAAGGCACTGCAACTCAGTAGTAAGCCGCCCTTGCGCCGGGCGGCGGCGAATAGCGGAATGTGCCGCGCTTGAGTATCGCTTCCTTGCCGCCGTGTTTTTCGATGTATGCGCGCTGATCGGCTTTGGCGAGCCGGTCAGCAGTTTCCGGATCCACGATTTTGCGCAGCGCCGCTTCACATTCGGCGATTACGGCGGCGTAAGCAGTATCGCGCCCCAGATCGACGCGCTCGTAGGGATCGCGCTCCAGATCGAACAGCATGGGCGGCAATCCCACGTAATGGATGTACTTGTAGTTGCCGCGGCGGATCATGTAGGCGCCGCATACGGCGCCCGCGGCGTGGTATTCGGAGAGTATGGTGCGCGCCGGTGTGTGGCCTCGCGCGATATCGATGAGCGAGTGACCCGGCAGCGCCGCGTCGCTCGGATCCGGCCGCGCACCGAGCCCGTGTATGAAAGTGGGAAACGCATCGACCAGTGTGACCGGCGCCTCGCACACCGCGCCCGCAGGAATGCCCGGACCCGCCATGATCATCGGTATCCCCGCCGACTCCTCGTACATCGTGGACTTGCCCCACATCCCACGGGTGCCGAGATTGTCTCCGTGATCGCTCGAGTAGACGACGCGCGTCGACCCGGCGAGTCCCGTCTCTTCGAGCGCGCGCAGGATCTTGCCCACGTTATCGTCGAGGAACGACACGAGCCCCATGTAAGCGGCGATCGCGCGCCGCACCATCGGCGGGTCGAACGGCTCGTCGAAGCACATACACTTGCGCATGGCGTCGGTGAATGGATGGCGTGGCCGCTGGTCGTGCTCGTACATGTCCGGCCAGGGCACTTCGTTCTCAGGATAGAGATCGTAGAACGCCGGGGGTGCGATCAGCGGAAAATGCGGCGACACGAAGCCGACGTACAACGCCCACGGCTTATCGCGATGTCGCGGTGCCGCCTCGTTCAGCCAGCGCACCGTTTCGTGCGCGATGCTGCGATCGTAGTGCGTGTATTCCGATTCGCCGCGTCCGGCTTCCGGGCCGAGCTTCGTCGAGCCCGTTCGCCGTGGCAGCTCGTCGCGTATGAGTCCGAGGAGATCGCCCACGCCGTTCACGATATGCAGCGGCAGGATTTCCTCGTCGAAACCGTTGCGCTGCGGATCCGAAGCGACGTAATGCAGTTTACCGATCGACGTGACGCGATGCCCCTGCTCCATCAGCCGATGTCCCCACGATGGAACACGGCCGTCATAGGCGATCGCGTTGTCCCAGTAGCGGATCTTGTGCACATACTGGCCGGTCGCGAAAGCAGCGCGCGCAGGAACGCAGATCGGGCAGTTCGTGTAGGCGTTCGCAAATCGGGTGCCGCGCGCAGCGAGCCGGTCGAGATGGGGGGTCTTGATCATGGGATGACCGTACGAGCCGAGCACGCGCTTGTTATGCTCGTCGGACATGATGAAGACTAGATTGGCGGGTTGCATCGTGCGCTCCGTAAGGCCGTATAGTGGCACGCCCTCCGCGCTCAGACAAACCATGACAGCGGCACGCGCACGCTGGTACACTCGCGCTCGCTCCGCCGCCCTGCCGATGCATTCATTCCATATTGATTCCCGCGCAGCTCGCCGAGACTGATGACAGGATTCGCGACGCTGTCGCTCGAAATCGTGCTGTGGGCCTCTTTGGTGATCGCGCTCGCTGGATTCGTACAGGGCGCGCTCGGCCTCGGTTTCCCGACCGTCGCAACGCCGCTCATCGCGGTCACGACCGACATGCGAACGGCGGTGATACTGGTGCTGCTGCCGTGTCTTGCGGCGGTCACGGCGAACGTCGTGAAGAGCGGATCGTTCCGGCAGGCATTGGCCGAATTCTGGATGATGCCGATCTACATGCTGATCGGTGCGGCGATCGGCACCCGGCTTTTCATCTTCGCACCGCAGTTTCCGTTCTCGCTCCTGCTCGCGGCGATGATACTGCTCTATCTCAATCTCGATCGCGTCGGGCGCGCAGACTGGGCCGTACTCAAACGTCACCGCACGTTCTTTGCCGCCGTGTTCGGCGTCGCGGCGGGCATGTCCGAGGGTACGGCGAATGTCGCCGCACCGCCGCTCCTCGTCTATTATCTCGCGCTGGGACTTACGCCCGCTGTGCTGGTGCAGGCGCTCAACATCTGTTTTCTGGTGGGCAAATCGACGCAGTTCGCGACGCTCGCTACGGTGGGCGGTGTGGAAGCGTCACAGTGGATCGCCACGCTGCCGCTGGTTGTCGTGGCGAGTGTGACGGTGCTCTACGGAATGCGCGTGCGCGCCCGGCTCAATGCCGCTGCCTATCGGCTGTGGCTCAAGCGGGCGCTGTTCGTGGTGGCCTTGTTCCTGCTTCTCCAGTATGCATACGGCCTGCTGGGGTCAAGCCTCGCTTAGGCGGTCTGACCTCAAACGAAAAAGGCCGGCACAGGGTCGGCCCACTCGAACGAAAGCGCCGCGTTACACAGCGGCCTTCTCCAGCATCTTCTGCAGTTCGCCGCTCTGATACATCTCGATCATGATGTCACAGCCGCCGACGAATTCGCCGTTGACGTAAAGCTGCGGGATGGTCGGCCAGTTGGCGTATTCCTTGATGCCTTGCCGGATCTCGGTATCTTCCAGCACATTCACGGTGAAGGGCTGCTCGACGCCACAGGCGCGCAACATCCCGATGGCGTTGGCCGAAAAGCCGCATTGCGGAAAATCCGGCGTGCCCTTCATGTACAGCACGACCCGGTTCTTCGTGACCTGGTCCTTGATAACGTCCTGAATGCTCATTGCTACTCCAATAGTTGACAAATTCAGTCGGCTTTAGTTTACCGGCACGCGGGCGGCAGCGTCAAGCGCTGCCGCCGCTCACGCGTTCATGTCCCGCGAGATCGCGCCACGTTGTGGCACCTTTCCAGCCGCCCGCTTGTAAGAGCGCGCGGCAGGCATCGCCCTGATCATACCCATGCTCGAAGAGCAGCGTGCCGCCCGCAACCAGATGGCGGCTTGCGTGCCAGACAATATGGCGGATCGCCGCGAGCCCGTCCCCACCCCCGACAAGCGCGGCCCGGGGTTCGTAACGCAGATCACCCCGCGCGAGGTGAGCATCACCGTCCCGCACGTACGGCGGGTTCGCGACGATGAGATCGAAACTCTGCGCCGCGACTGCTTCGAACCAGTCGCCGATCGCGAAGCTGACGTTGCCGGTGGCCAGCGCACGCGCGTTGTCGCGGGCGAGCGCAAGCGCATCCGCCGAGCTGTCCACCGCCAGCACGCACGCTTTTGGCCGCTCGTGCGCAATGCTGATCGCTATGCAGCCGCTCCCCGTTCCCAGATCGAGCACGTGGCATTCTTCAC
>DATFGD010000121.1:0-2991 GCA_035249725.1 Burkholderiales bacterium | reverse complement strand
GCGGGCAATTCGCTCCGGAGCAGGCTCCACGCGCTCTCCATGTCGTTCACGATGCGCTCCGCAGGCACAACGGCAATGTGCGTCTCGGGAAGCAGACTTACGGTAGCAGGCGTACGCGGTCCTGAAGCGAACATCAGCGTTCCGGTTTCTGCAATCGCGCAGAATGCGCTGGTGATGCCCACGAGATCCTTCTCGCGGGCGGCGCGCGTTTCCACACCGACGCCCGCTGCAGCCCATTCGAGTTCCGCGAGTTCCGGCCAGCACACTGCCGCAAGCGGAAGTCCGCTGCCGGTGAGATACTTGCATACCGCGTAGGGTACGTCCCGTCTACGTGGAACCCCCGCGATCGTACTTGCAAGCGCAAGCGCCCGGGCGCGAAACAACGCCAGTGGATCGCCCGCGATCTGCGGGCGCGGGCCGGGCGTTCTTGCTGCGACATACGCGTGCACGGACTCGTGCCCGGCGGAATCCGCATTGGCTGTTTTACACCGCGCCGCCTGTATGCGCGCGATGATGCTCTCGCGTGCGCTCATGTCAGCCCAGCGTGGGCATATTGAAACTCGCTGCTTCGAGATCCGTCGTCGGCCAGCGCGTCGTCACCACTTTGCCGCGCGTATAAAAACGCACGCCCTCCATGCCGTGCACGTGCTGGTCGCCGAAGAGCGATCCCCGCCAGCCGCCGAAGGAATAGAACGCGACCGGAACCGGTATCGGGACGTTGATGCCCACCATCCCCACGTCGATCTCGCGCTCGAATTTGCGCGCTGCCGCTCCGGATCGCGTAAACACCGCCGTGCCGTTGGCATACGGGTTCGCGTTGATGAGCTTGATCGACTCATCCAGCGTTTTTGCGCGCAGCACCGAAAGCACGGGCCCGAATATCTCGTCTTTGTAGATCGTCATGTCCGGCTTTACGTGGTCGAACAACGATGCGCCGAGGAAAAAGCCTTCTTCGCGGCCGGCCGCCTCGAACGCGCGACCGTCGAGCACCAGTTTCGCGCCCTCGCCGACGCCCTTATCGACGTAGCCCGCCACGCGATCGCGATGCGCGCGCGTGACGAGCGGCCCCATGTCGGCGTCCTTGTCCGTTCCCGGCCCGATCTTGAGCCGCGCCGCTTTTTCTCTGAGTCTGCCGACCAGCGGATCACCGACATCGCCCACCGCCACCACGGCGGATATCGCCATGCAGCGTTCGCCGGCCGATCCATATGCAGCGCCGATCAATGCATCGGCCGTGAACTCGAGATCGGCATCCGGCAACACGACAGCGTGATTCTTCGCGCCGCCGAGCGCCTGTACCCGTTTGCCGTTGCGCGCGCAGGTCTCGTAGATGTACTTCGCAATCGGCGTGGAGCCGACGAACGACACCGCTTTGATGTCGGGATGTTCCAGGATGGCATCCACCGCGCTCTTGTCACCGTGCACGACGTTGAACACGCCGTCGGGCAAACCCGCTTCCTTGAAAAGTTCGGCCATCCGCATCGAGGCCGAAGGCACTTTTTCCGATGGCTTCAGGATGAACGTGTTGCCGCACGCGATAGCGACGGGAAACATCCACAGCGGCACCATCACCGGAAAATTGAACGGTGTGATACCTGCGCACACGCCGAGCGGCTGGCGCAGCGAATGGCAATCCACGCCGGTGCCCACTTCCTCACTGTGCTCCCCCTTCACGAGCTGTGGAATGCCCATCGCGAATTCGACGACCTCGATGCCGCGCTGCACCGAGCCCGCCGCGTCGCTCAAGGTCTTGCCGTGCTCCTCGGTCACGAGCTGCGCCAGCTCATCACGATTCGCTTCGAGCAGCTCACGATAGCGCATGAGGATGCGCGCGCGGCGCAGCGGCGGCGTATCGCGCCACTTCGGGTAGGCGGCATGTGCAGCGGCAACCGCTCCATCGATGTCCGCACGATCGCAGAACGGCACGCGGCGCACGACAACGCCCGTTGCGGGATTCGTCACGTCGCCCAAGCGCCTGCTCTGCGCCGCCCGCCTCGCGCCGTTCACCCACAACGGCACGGTATCGATAGTCGTAGTATCAGCCGGTTTGCTCATCCTGTATCTCCTGAATCGTTAGCAGCGAGCGGTAATCGGTGAACGCCTTGTTGCCGCTCAGTGCTCACCGCTTACCGTTTACGCTCACCTTTCGCTTTCGGTACATTGCGCGGAACGTTTCTCCGTGCGGTGCGGGCAAATCGCGCTGGCCGGTCCATCCGCCGCCGAGAGGCAGATTGTGTATCAATTTGCCCGCGCCGCCCATTGCGCGGAGCACGCGGGCACCGATCCCTGCTGCCCACGCATAGAGCGCCGGCCGCTGCGCAAGCCAGCTCCAGGCACGCAGTGCGAACCGCTCGCCCAATGGTTTGAGCCGCTGCTTGAACTGGCGTTCGCGCAGTTTGCGCATGAGATCGGGCAGCGGAATCTTCACCGGGCACACCACGCCGCACTGATTGCAGAACGTCGAGGCGTTCGGCAGGTCGAGCGCGTTCTCCAGCCCGACATAACTCGGCGTCAGTATGGAACCCATGGGACCCGGATAGACCCAGCCATAGACGTGCCCGCCGACGCTTTGATAGACGGGACAGTGATTCATGCACGCACCGCACCGTATGCAGCGCAACATCGGCTGCAGTTCGCTGCCGAGGAGACGCGTGCGCCCGGCATCGAGCAGGATCACATGAAAATGTTCCGGGCCGTCGAAGTCTCCGTCGCGCTTCCCACCGGTTGTGACCGATACGTAGTTGGTGATGGTCTGCCCGGTGCCATGGCGCGGTAACAGCCGCAGCAGCGTGCTCACGTCTTCCAGCGTAGGAACGACTTTCTCGATTCCGGTAATGGCCACGTGCACGCGCGGCAGCGTCGTCACCATGCGCCCGTTGCCTTCATTGGTCACGATCAATGTCGATCCGGTTTCCGCAACGATAAAATTGGCGCCGGAGATGCCCATATCCGCCGACATGAAATGCGGGCGCAGCATTTCGCGTGCCTCGC
>DATFGD010000120.1:0-2301 GCA_035249725.1 Burkholderiales bacterium | reverse complement strand
CTGAAAAACCGCGAGTTGGTAGGCTATGCCAAGGAAAATCTGGCAGCGCACCAGAAGACCTTCAATCAGGTGAAATTACGGTCCGATAAGGGCGTCGGTCGTCGCGCCGATCTGGACCAGATCGACGCGCGTCTTGCGTTGGCGATCTCCAACCTCGCCTCCGCCGAGAGCAATCTCCGGGATTCGGAAATTGCTTATCTCAAAGTCGTCGGCAAAGCTCCGGTGAATCTGACGGCCCCTGGCGTACCGCAGAACGTCCCGCGCTCGGTGGACGAGGCGGTGAAGATCGGCTGGGAGAACCATCCGGTTCTGAAGTCCGCCCAGGCAGACGTGGACGCGGCGCAGGCGCAGCGGGAGATCGCGCGGTCGTTCCTCGCGCCGCGTGTGGAACTGGAAGCGAGCTATTCCAACAACCGCAACATCGACGGCTTGGATGGGCCTAATCGCGACCGTATGCTGATGTTGTGGCTCAAGTGGAATGCGTTCCGCGGCGGCTTCGATTATTACCGCCTGAAAGAAACGGGGCTGCAGATCAACGAGGCGACCGAAATCGCTCGCAATACGAACCGGCAGGTGGAAGCGGCGGTGCGGCTTGCCTACAACGCCTTCGCGACGGCGCGTGACCGGTTGCCGTCCCTCGAGCGCTACGTGAAGTCGAGCGACACTACGCGGGTCGCCTACGCAAGCCAGTTCGATATCGGGCAGCGCACACTACTGGACCTGCTCGACAGCGAAAACGAATACTTTACGGCGCGCAGCACGTACACCAACGGGAAGTTCATCGAGATGGTCGCGCGCTACCGGATACTCAACGCGATGGGGCTGCTGCTAAGCACGCTCGATGTCGCGCCGCCGGAACAAGCGATGGTCAAAACGCAATAACGGCAACATTTCCTCAATCGCGATCACGGGGCGCCATCATGCGCCCCGTTTTCTTGTACACTCGGCACAGCTATCCTGGCGCGAAGGCGCGTCCAGGCGCGAATAGGGGAGGGACGCTTCGCATGCCTTATGTATCTCGGGATGGTATGGGCCGCATCACGGGCCTCTTCGACCACGCAGAAGTGGGGGTTTCGGAGCAGGTCAAGCCGGATGACCCGGAACTCGCCCGTTTTCTGGCGGACCAGGGCCTGTCCTCACCCGAGTCGATCCGGCAGCTCCTGTCCGAAAGCGATCTGCGGATGGTGCGGCTGGTCGACGATCTCATCGACCTCCTGATCGAAAAGGCCGTCATCAAATTCACCGATCTGCCTGCGGCGGCCGGCGAAAAGTATCTGCACCGGCAGATCGCGCGAAGGCGCCTCCAGGGTAGCCTCGTCATCGAAGAAAAAGACATACTGTAGCTGGGCGCACCCCTTCAAGGGTACGCGTCAAGTAAGGAGGAGCATCCCTTCAAGGGATACGCGTCAGAACGGTTTCCAGTCTTGGGAGAGGCGGCAGAACAATCCTCCTCCTCGAACAACGCGAGTCATCAAAAAATTCCCTCCCCTTCAAGGGGAGGGTTTTAGGGTGGGGATGGGTCTTGCTTGGCCGCATGCGATTACGCTGTCTGATCCCTTCCTTACTTGCTGTCATAGCAGCACTCCCCGCGCTATCCGCCCAGACCCCGGAACCGCCGCAAAGCGGGCCGCTGTCCTCGCCACCGCTCATTGAAGTCGTCTCTTTCGGCGTCGCACCGGTCAGCACGCTCGCGATTCCGGATGACGCGCGTCCCAAGCCGGGTGATGTGATTTATCGGCCGGAACCGGCTGCATCTGCGGCACAAAACGAATTCGACACGCGAGCGCTGTCCGGAGAAACCTGGGCGGGTCTCTTGCAGCGCGTCGCGGCAAAACTCGACTCCAAAGTCATCGCGAGCGAGGCGGTCTCGAGCCGAATAGCGCTGCTGCCGGCGCTGCAGCCCGGGAAATACGTCCGCTTTCGATCTCCGAGCGGCCGCAACACCGTGGAGATCGATTACGTCGTCGCGGCCGATGAGGCCTATTCGATCACGCTTGCGGGCGACGGCATTCAGGTGAAAGCGCGTGCGAGCGATCCGCGCATTGCGGAAAAGATGCGCGCCGATCCGGCGAAGGCGTCGCTTTTCACGGCGACCGACGCGATCGGCCTGCCGGACAAGATCGTCCTGCAGCTCGCGGAGATTTTTGCCGACGATGTCGATTTTCACCGTGAGCTGCACCACGGGTATCGCTGCACACTCGTCTACGAAGTCTACTACCGCGACGGACACATCGATCGGGCCGGACGCATCCTCGCCGCCGAGTTCATGATTCGCAATCGCCGCTTTCAGGTCTATTACTT
>DATFGD010000119.1:0-2705 GCA_035249725.1 Burkholderiales bacterium | reverse complement strand
GGTATACATTACCGGTCGTCGTCTTTCGTGCAGAATGCGAGCTGATCTATGCCGATTGCCGTCGTCCGGTCGGAAACCTGACGGGGCCGTCTACGGGTTTATTAGCTCCCTCCCGGAAACGGTGTTGTGCCTGCCGAGCGTCTTATCCGAATCGAAGCGGGCTGGTACGCTGAAGGTCGACCGAATCACGGTAGGTGTCGGGAAACCTCCGGGCTGCAACTCCGCATGTCGACGAGCCGGATGCGACGGCGAAGAGCAATTATTCCAGCCTGGTGAAAGTACGGGTTCAGGAACGACGGTGTCATCCCCAATCAAGTAGACAGGAGAGTGCCATGCTGGCGCAAGTGCAGCCCCTCACCGGCGAAGGTCCATGTTCGGACATAGAACGCGCAAGTGCCATTGCAGCGGGCGACCATGATGCCTTCGGGACGCTGATGCGACAGCACAACCGGCTCCTGTATCGGACCGCGCGCAGCATTGTCAAGGACGACTCGGACGCGGAGGATGCGGTCCAGAACGCGTATCTCCTGGCGTACCGCAAGATCGGTAATTTTCGGGGCGAGGCGAAGCTATCGACCTGGCTGGTCCGCATCGTCGTCAATGAAGCACTCGAGTGCCTGCGCAAGCGATCACGCTCGGGGCATGTGATCAGCCTCGATGGTCGCGAACTGGACGAGGCAATCGAATCGGCGGCGGAGCCCATGAACCGGAAGCCTGAGCGGCCTGAGGACGAGCTTATTCGAGCGGACACGCGGCGGCTGATCGAATCCAAGATCGACGAATTGCCTTCGGTCTACCGCGCCGTTTTCATGCTGCGCGCGGTGGAGGAGTTCTCGGTCGAGGAGACGGCGGTCGCGCTTGGCGTTCCGGAAGCAACCGTCCGCACGCGCTCTTTCCGGGCGCGGGCGCTGCTTCGCGAGGCGCTTTCCGGGGATGCAGACATGGCGCTCGATACCGCTTTTCCTTTTGCGGGAGCGCGTTGCGCCGGTATCGTCGCGCGAGTGATGGCCATCATTGCGAGCGAGGTCGACGCTCTGGCTGTTTGAGGGCGTGTTACGCGCGCGTCAGTGCACTGAGCGACTCCCCTTCAACATCTCAATGTCGCAACTGTGGCCAGGGACCGGCGCGCAGCCCAGTCCGGACACCGGCGAGCGCATGCGCGGCGCTGTTGGGAACGCCGAACGGTTATGAATCATCTAAAGCCAAACAACGAGACGCATGCGCCCAAGACGGGATCATGCGCGTTGTAAGGCGAATCACTTTTTCGATCATAACAAGGAGCATTTCCATGAACTGGCTACATATGTTTCCCGCAGCAGTATTGAGCTTGGTGGCATTCAGCGCTTCGGCGCAGGCGCCGAGCGATGCGCAAATCGCGGCAATCGTGGTCACTGCCAACCAGGTCGACATCGATGCCGGGAAGCTGGCGCTGACAAAGTCGGCCGCGAAAGACGTGAAGGACTTCGCGCAGCTCATGATTACCGACCATAGCGGCGTCAATAAAGCGGCTACGGAGCTTGTAACAAGGCTCAAAGTAAAGCCTGAGGCGAATCCGACCAGCACCGCTTTGAAAAAAGGCGGCGAAGAGACGCTCGAGCGTCTCAAGCGACTCAAGGGCGCTCAGTTCGACAAGGCCTACGTCGACAACGAGGTGACGTATCACCAAACCGTGATCGACGCGATAGACAAGACGCTGATTCCCAGCGCGAAGAATGAGGAATTGAAATCGCTGCTCGTAAAGGTCCGGCCGGCGTTCGTGGCCCACCTCGAGCACGCGAAACACCTTCAGGCATCGCTCAAGAAGTAGCCATGGCAGCAGTCAAAAATACGTCGATGCGAAACCGCTTTGCGGCGGTTTGCATCGCCGCAGCGTGCGCACTGCCAGCGCTTGCCGCCGCGGAGACGCATACCGTCCTTATGGAAGGCGTGGCATTCGTGCCGCTAACACTCACGGTGAAGCCGGGCGACGTAGTCGTATGGGTCAATAAAGATTTGTTTCCGCACACTGCGACTGCTCAGAATCGGGAATTCGATTCCGGCGTGATCGCGCCTGGCAAGACGTGGAAATATACTGCTGAAAAGCCCGGTGAATTCTCTTACGTGTGCACGCTGCATCCGACGATGAAAGGTACGCTGGTAGTCAAATGATCGCGTATGCACCGGTTCTGCGTTTGCATCGGTCTCATTACTTCGACGCCGAATAGGCCAGAGATTGTTCAACCAGGCGGACCTGCGTAACGAGGCCGCGACGGACGCTCCTTCAGTACATCTCGCTGCTACTGATCTTGGCATTTTGCTCACTGCTTAAGGCTGCCGAAATTACCCATAGATCACGGCGCTGACAAAACCGGCGAACGCACGTAGCCGCCCGAGCATCAAATGCATACGAAAGGATAAGCTATGGCAAACGGCAACTTCCGGTTGGCTACTGAAGGAACATCGATGCTAAGAGGAAAGACCGCTCTGGTGACGGGCTCCACGTCGGGCATCGGGCTCGGCATTGCGACCCGGCTGGCGATCGAGGGCGCCAATATCGTGCTCAATGGCTTCGGCAAGGCGGGTGAGATCGAGAAGTTGCGCTCCCGGCTTGCGGCCGAGCACCGGGTTACGGTCATCTACGATGGCGCCGACATGACGAAGCCCGAGGCCATCGCCGGAATGCTAGGCAAGACCATTGCCGAGTTCGGCGCGGTCGATATCCTGGT
>DATFGD010000118.1:0-8580 GCA_035249725.1 Burkholderiales bacterium | reverse complement strand
CTGCCATGATTGATATCGTCATGGCGCTGGGCGCGGCCATGCGTGACCTGCGTGCGCCGCGCATACTCGCCGTCGTGCTGCTGCCGATGCTGGGCGCAATCGTCATCTGGGCGATCCTCTCGTTCATATTCTGGGATAGCTGGTCCGCGTGGCTGGCGTCGCTGGCGGCCGGGACTGCAGCGGGCCGGTGGCTTGAAAGCGTCGGCGCCGGCTGGCTGCTGCACGCGCTCACCGCCATAGGCGTGATCGCGCTCGTCATTCCGGCGACGTTGGTGACGGCGCTCGTGATCAACGAAATCGCTGTCATGCCGGTCATCATTTCGCACGTCGGGACACGCTATTTTCCGCAACTCGAAAGGCACGCCGGCGGGACGCTTGCAGGCAGCATATTCAACGCCGTAATCGGGATCGCGCTGTTCGCTCTGCTGTGGCTCCTGACCTTGCCGCTCTGGCTCACCGGCGCGGGTGCCGTCGTGCTTCCCGCGCTGCTCTCGGCGTACCTCAATCAGCGGTTGCTGCGTTACGACGCCCTTTCCGAGCATGCCGCGCGCGATGAGTATGCAAGGATCGTCACCAGCAGCAAGGGAAAGCTATACGCGCTTGGTCTCCTCCTTGCGCTGCTGTACTACATCCCGCTCGTGAACCTGCTTGCGCCGGTGGCAAGCGGACTCGCCTACACGCACTTTTGTCTCGCGGAACTCGCCCGCGTGCGGCGCGCGGCGTAGCCCACGCTCAATGCAGCCGCTCGAATATGGCAGCGATGCCCTGGCCGCCCCCGATGCACATTGTGACCAGTGCATAGCGTCCGCCCGCGCGCCGCAATTCGTAGAGCGCCTTTACCGTCAGCACCGCGCCGGTTGCCCCGATCGGGTGTCCGAGGGCGACCGCACCGCCATTCGGATTGGTCTTTTTCGGATCGAATTTGAGATCGCATGAAACGGCCAGCGCCTGCACGGCAAACGCTTCGTTCGATTCAATGACATCCATGTCCCCGATCTTGAGTCCCGCCTTGGCGAGCGCCTTCTGGCACGCCGGGACCGGCCCGATGCCCATGATCCTGGGATCCACGCCGGCGAGCCCGTAGGACACAAGGCGCGCCATTGGCTTGAGCCCGGACTTCTCGGCGGCGCCCTTCTCCATCAACACGACGGCCGCGGCGCCATCGTTGATGCCCGACGCATTCGCGGCGGTGACCGTGCCGTCTTTCTTGAACACCGCGCGTAATTTCGCCATGCCCTCCAGGCTGACATCGGCGCGAGGATGTTCGTCGCGGTCGAATACGGTGGTGCCTTTGCGTGTTTTCAGCTCGATCGGGATGATCTGCTCCTTGAAATAGCCTTTTTCGATGGCGTTGACCGCGCGCCGGTGGCTCTCTACGGCGAATTCGTCCTGCTGTTCGCGCGTAATCTTCCACTTTTCCGCGATATTCTCGGCGGTGATGCCCATGTGCACGGTTTCGAACGGATCGGTCAGCGCGCCCACCATCATGTCCACGACACCGCCGTCGTTCATGCGCTGGCCCCAGCGCAAGGACGGAACGATATAAGCGCCGCGGCTCATCGATTCCGCGCCACCGCCCAGCGCAACTTCCGCGTCGCCAAGCTGGATCGCCTGCGCCGCGCTGACGATGGCCTGCAGGCCGCTGCCGCACAGGCGGTTCACGGTGAGCGCGGTGGTCTCCTGCGGGAGCCCACCTTTGATGCAGGCAACACGGGAAAAATACATATCGCGCGTCTCGGTATGAATCACGTTACCGAACACGAGCTGGTTCACCTGCTGCGGGTCGATGCGGGCGCGCTTCACCGCTTCGCGCACCACTTGTGCGGCAATCTCGGTCGGCGCCACGTCTTTCAGCGCGCCGCCGTAGTCGCCGATCGCGGTGCGCACGCCGCTCAATACCACGACTTCACGATCACTGTTCATGTGCTTCTCCTTGTGCGGATGGGATTGGGAAAACGGGCAGGCGCCACTGGCCAACACCGACTGGGCAAACGAGTTTACGCCCCGCCTCGCGCTGTTGTCGAGTGGCGCGCCATCGCTCTGCGCGGCATTTGAATCAGGGCCTCGCGCTACGCTGATAAAGCCGGTAACGCTCGTCTTTGTCGCCGGGCCGTCCGCCTTCCCAGATCTTGCGCCAGTTGCCGCGCGGTGGCGTCTCCGTGCGCGGGTTGCTCTGAACGAGGAGCAGGTCGCAGCTTCGGCGGCGTGTTGCGATTTCGTCGCGGTAGGTGATGATCCCGCCGTAGTAGTGCAGCATCGCGCGTTGCGATTCGCCCAATTCCCGGCTCGAGATGCACCGATGCTTGGCCGGCAGCGCCTGCTGCAGTGAATTCACCATCGAGCGATAACTCTTGCCGGTGTCGATCCAGCCCACGAAGAGGATCGCAAGCAGTGCCCATACGGTGGCGATGCCGGACGCCCATGTAAAAAGAGATCGTTCCGGACTGCGCCGCAACGCAGTCAGCACGCCGAGCCAGGCGAGCGTATAACCGGCCCCAAGTACAAAGGGCAGTGTCTTGAAGCCGGGATCGTATCCGGGCTGCATGCGGTGAAGATGGGCGTGCAGACGCGCCGGGAAGCCGAGCTCAAGCCCGCTCCAGTAGAACCACGCGACGATCACGAAGAAACTGAACCCCATCATGCTGAACCAGTACCAGGCGTTCGCCGCGCCGCGGCGCAACGCATTGGCGGTCGGCGTTGCGAGCAGCGTGAGCGGCACGAGCAGCGGCAGGGCGTACAGCTCGCGCACTTCCGGCACGATGCTCAACACCGCCAGCGTGAGGACGAAGCTCACAACGGGCAACGCCACGGCGGGTTGCGCAAAGCCCGTGATACGGGCGCGCCACAGCGTCCATAATGCGATGGGCCATACCGGCCACGCATACCATGGCAGGATGCGTGCGTAGTACGTGAAGCCCTGCTCCATATCCCCGAACAGGCGTCCCAGGTTGTTCACCCACAGCCATTCCTCAAAAAGCGCGGGTGATTCCTTGTATAGCAACCACGGCCAGACAGTCGTGAGTGGCGCAGCTACGACCAGCGCGGCGCCCAGCGCGACGGCGTAGTGCCGGGACCGCCAGGCGGGGAAGACCGGCAACAACGCCGCGAGCACGGTGACGATGGCGGCCTCGAGCGGTCCTTGGGTCATGAACACCAGCCCAGTGCCGATTCCGATCCAGATACCGCCGGCTATCGCGCGGCGCAAGCCCAACGCCAGTCCGTAGTGGGCGATCACGAAGCCGCACAACGCCGCGACATCGGTGATGAGTTGATGGCTGCGCAGCACCAGTCCGAAGCAGCCCAGAAGCAGCAGGGCCGCGACGGTCCCGTAGCGGTCGCCGTTGAGTTCCCGGCCGGCGAGTCCGCAAAACAGGAACGTGAGCGCCATATAGACGCCGGATACCAGACGCGCCGCATCGTGCAGCGGCAACAGCGGCGAGAACAGCCGGGCGCTCGCCGCCGCTGTCAGATGGAACAGCGGCGGCTCGTGTAGAAAGACCTCGCCCGCGAGCCGCGGTACGATCCACGAGCCCCCGTTCAGGATTTCGTACACCACCCCAAAGGTGTAGGCCTCGTCGGGTTTCCACGGGTCGTGCCCAATGAGCCCGGGCAGGATCCACGCCAGGCACAGTGCTGCGAACAGGACGTGGCGGGGCGAGATCATGACAGTTTCGGCGCGGGAATCACGATGTCATTGTTGTTGTACGCGAAATGCCGCAATTATCGCATTTCGAGCGTGTCCCCAGCCAAGCGGAGGTTCGCCGCGGCTGCCGGCGAAACGCCCTCACCGGGTGCACCATGCGCCGTGATGGTGCGAAGGCGTTCCAATCCATCGCTCGCTCACGTGCGGTATAACTCCGGTTGCGTTCCAATTATCGAGAAGAAACATACCCCTTCACGACAAGCACGCGACGCCCGCGCACGCCTGGTATGCATCCTGCTCAAGGCGCTTCCCGAGTACGATGACTCTTGCGCCCTGTCCCTGCGTACTGAGACCATATGACAAAAGGGTAGCAGGCGCTCTCACTAACCACGCCGGAGGCAACGATGCAGAACCACCGCAGAAAATTCCTGAAGGGCGGCGCAGTAGCAGCGACGGGTGCCGCAATCGCCGGTTTCCCGATGGTCGCGCGCGCACAGCAGAAGTTCAACTGGAAGATGACGAGCGCCTACGGCAAGGGGGCGCCGTTCTACATGGAGGGACCGGGCAGTGCGACCGACCTGGCGAAGCGCATCGAGGCGATGTCGAACGGCCGGATCAGAATCTCGGTCTATGGCGCCGGCGAACTGATTCCCGCGCTGGAAGGCTTTGACGCGGTGCGGTCCGGCACGGTCGAGATGAACCATGCCAACAGTTATTTCTGGACCGGCAAGACTTTCGCAGCACAGTACTTCACCGCGGTGCCCTTCGGTCTCAACTTCCAGGGCATGAACGGCTGGCTCTACGACGGCGGCGGCATCCCGCTGTGGCACGAGGTTTACAAGCCGTTCAACATGGTCGCCTTCCCGTGCGGCAACACCGGCGTGCAGATGACGGGCTGGTTCAAGAAGGAAATCAAATCGGTGCAGGATTTCAACGGCCTCAAGATGCGCATCCCGGGACTGGCGGGCAAGGTGTACGCATCGCTCGGCGTGGACGTGAAGCTGCTGCCCGGCGGCGAAATTTTCCCGGCGCTCGAGCGCGGTGTGATCGACGCGGCTGAATTCGTCGGGCCGTACCAGGACCGGCGCATGGGACTGCAAAAAGCAGCCAAGTACTACTACACGACCGGTTGGCATGAGACCGCCACCGTCTCCGAGCTGATCGTCAACAAGGCGGCATGGGACAAACTGCCGAAGGACCTGCAGGCGATCGTCGAGAATGCGTGCGCCGCCTGCAATGTCATCAGTGAAGCTTGGTGTCAGCGCACCAATGCCGAAGCGATGGAGGACCTCGTCAAGAAGCAGGGTGTGATCGCGCGACCGCTGCCCGACGACGTGATCAAGGCGCTGCGCGCGGCGACCAGGAAGGTGCTCGACGAAGCGATCGCCAAGGATCCGGTCACGAAGAAGGTTCACGATTCGTACTTCGCGTTCAAGGCCAAGTACGACGCCTGGGCCGGCTACAGCGAAGCCGTCTATCACGGCAAGATCCGCGGTGCCTGAGGAGGACCGGCAGGACCCGCAGCGCGGCCTGCGCGGCGGCATCGAGCGTCTCGTTGACGTGATCGGTGAATGGACCTCGTGGATTTCGCTCGTCATCGTGCTCGTCATGGCGACGAACGTGATTCTGCGCTATCTCTTCAGCGTTGGAACGGTATGGGCGCAGGAGCTCGAGTGGCATCTGCTCGTGCCACTCATCCTGTTCGGCATGTCCTATGCGATGCGTCACGGTGAACACGTGCGTGTCGATATCCTGTACGCAAAATTCCCGCAGCGCACCAAGCACATCGTCGATTTCATGTCGGCGCTGCTCTGTGCTGCGCTCTCGGTGCTCGTCATCTGGTTCTCGCTGCATTACATCGAGCAGGCGTACGTGATCGATGAAGGCTCGCCCGATCCCGGTGGCATCCCGCACCGCTATCTCATCAAGTCGCTCATCCCCATAGGGTTCGCGTTACTGCTCTTGCAGAGCGTCGCTTCCGCACTCGGGAGCCTTGATAAAGTCCGCCGGAGCGCAGGATGAGCGGGACCGAGGTCCTCGCGCTGCTCATGCTGGTCGCCTTCTTCGCGCTGCTGATGGCCGGTGTGCCGGTTGCGCTCACTCTCGCAACCACCGGCTTCGTGTTTGGTGTGCTGGGCTTCGGCACCGGGCTCTTCAATCTCCTTCCCGCGCGCATCTATGGCGTCGTTGCGAATTACCAGTGGCTTGCGATACCGCTCTTCGTCTTCATGGGCGTCATGCTGGAGAAGTCGCGCCTCGCGGAGGATCTGCTCGATGTCGTCGGACATCTGGCCGGGGGGCTCCGCGGCGGCATGGCGCTCGGCATCATCGGTGTCGGCGTGTTGATGGGTGCGACGACCGGCATCGTGGGGGCGACCGTCATCACGCTCGGGCTGCTCACGCTGCCGACGCTGCTGCGGCGCGGCTACGATCCAGGCGTTGCGTGCGGGGCCATCTGTGCGTCGGGCACGCTCGGGCAGATCATTCCGCCGAGCCTCATTCTGATTCTCCTTTCCGATATCCTGCAGCTCTCTGTAGGCACGCTCTTCGCTGCAGCGGTGATGCCGGGATTGCTCGTCGCGGCGATCTACTGCATCTATATCGTCATACTCGGCATGGTGCGTCCGCAGATGGTGCCGCCCGTGCCGAAGGCCGAGCGCGATGCCATGCCGCGCGGCGAATTATGGCTGCGGTTCTTCAAAGTGGTATTGCCGCCGCTCGGCCTGGTACTTGCAGTATTGGGCTCCATCATCGCCGGCGTTGCAGCGCCAACCGAGGCCGCTTCAATGGGAGCGCTCGGGTCCATACTCGTCACTGCGAGCGCCGGGCGCATGTCGCTGCGCGTGCTCATCGAGACCATGCAAACGACGACCAAGATCACCGCGATGGTGATGTTCATCCTGATCTGTGCGCAGGTCTTCTCGCTGGCGTTTCGCGGGCTCCACGGCGAGGACCTCATCAGCGCGCTGTTCGAATTCCTCCCGGGCGGTGTCAATGCCGATATCTGGTTCCTGATTCTGCTCATCTTCGTGCTGGGGTTTTTCATCGAGTGGATCGAGATCAGCTATATCGCCGTGCCGCTGTTCCTGCCGGTGTTCGTTTCGCAAAACGTCGATCTGGTATGGCTGGGCATGCTGATCTGCGTCATCCTGCAGACGTCGTTCCTGACACCGCCCTTCGGATGGGCGCTCTTTTTCCTGCGCGGCGTTGCGCCGCCGCAGGTGACCACGCGCCACATGTACGTGGGTATCATGCCGTTCGTTGCAATGCAGGTTCTTACCGTGGTGCTGGTATTCTTTTTCCCGCAGATTGCGCTCTGGCTGCCAAAGGTCATAGGCTGGTGATGCGGTTTACCAGGTAACGCACATCTTTTGCACGAGGCGGGTGCACCCCACTGCCGTTCACCCGCTGCCGCTCGCGTAGAATTAGGCTTTCCTTCCAACAAACAATGATCCATTCCATACGGGGCACGCGCGGCATGGCGGTCGCGCCCCATTCCGTGGCCGCACAGGCGGCGCTCAGTATTTTGCGCGAAGGGGGTAACGCGCTCGAGGCGGCGATCGCCGCGACGTCCACCATCGCAGTCGTTTACCCGCACATGAATGGCCTGGGTGGCGATTCGTTCTGGCTGGTATACGCGCCGGGACGCAAGCCACGCGGCATCGAAGCATGCGGCGCGGCCGGCGCGAACGCCACGCCGGAATGGTACGCGGAGCGGGGTATCACAAATGGCATCCCGTTCCGCGGCGGTGTCGCGGCGAACACGGTGGCAGGCACCGTCTCGGGCTGGGACATGGCGTTCGGGCTGTCGCGCAAGTGGGAGGGGCGCCTGCCCCTGAAACGGCTGCTGGCCGATGCGATCTACTACGCCGAGCACGGCATTGCGGTCACACGCAGCCAAGCCGTCGCAACGGCAACCAAGCGCAATGAGCTCGAAACGCAGCCCGGGTTCGCGGCTGCATTTCTGCCGAGTGGCGAGTCGCCGATCGAAGGCGCGTTTTTCAAGCAGCCGCGGCTCGCCGAGACATTGCGGCGGCTTTCACGCGGCTTATCAAGTTTTTACCGCGGTCGGCTGGCGAAATCGATGGCGCGCGATCTGGCGGCAGCCGGCAGTCCGCTTACGGTCGATGATCTCGCAGCTCACCGGGCGCTGCTGGTTGCGCCGCTCGAGCTGCGGCACTCGCTCGCCACGGTTTACAACATGCCACCCCCGACGCAGGGCGTGGTTTCGCTCCTCATACTGGGCATGCTCGATGCGCTGCGCATCGGAAAGGTTGGTGCGGCGAGCCCGGAGTTCATCCACCTGAGCGTCGAAGCGACGAAGCGCGCATTCGCCATCCGCGACCGCCATGTCACCGATCCCGAATACATGAAAGTGGATGCCCAGAATCTGCTCTCGCCCGAGCGCATTCGTCGGCTCGCCTCCAATGTGGATACAAAGAAAGCCGCGCCATGGGGCGGCGGTCATGCGCCCTCGGATACCGTTTGGCTCGGCGTGGTGGACAGTGCGGGGCGCGCGGTCAGCGTGATCCAGAGCGTGTATCACGAATTCGGCTCGGGGGTCGTGCTCGACGAGAGCGGGGTGATGTGGCAAAACCGCGGCTGCAGTTTTTCGCTTGACCCGAGTGCCCTTAATTACCTCACACCGCGGCGCAAACCGTTCCACACGCTCAACACGGCGCTTGCGGTCTTCGACGACGGCCGGACCATGATCTACGGCACGATGGGCGGCGACGGACAACCGCAGACGCAGAGCGCGGTGTTTACCCGCATCGCCCATTTCGGTTTGAACCCCCAGGCGGCGGTCAGCGCGCCGCGCTGGCTGCTGGGCCGCACCTGGGGACAGGCGAGCGACTCGCTCAAGCTCGAGTCGCGCTTCTCGACCGGAGTCGTCGCCGAGCTCGCCCGCCGCGGCCACGAGATGGAGGTGCTCGGCG
>DATFGD010000117.1:0-4779 GCA_035249725.1 Burkholderiales bacterium | reverse complement strand
TCGGGCGCTACGCGCCGAGCGGATCCAACATTCAGCCGTGGCGCGTGCACGTGCTGACCGGCGCGACGCTCGAGCGCGTGGGCAAGGCGATACAGCGCGCCTTCTTGAGTGATGAGCCCGGGCACAAACGCGACTACGACTACTACACCGATCCGATTTACGAGCCTTATCTGGCCCGCCGGCGTGAGTGCGGCTGGGGCCTGTACGGGACGCTCGGCATCGGACGCGGCGACCGGGAGAAGTCGAAGGCTTATCGCGCGACGAACTACGATTTTTTCGGCGCCCCGGCGGGCCTCATCTTCACCATCGAGCGCAAGATGGAGAAGGGCAGCTGGCTCGATTACGGCATGTTCCTGCAGACGCTCATGCTCGCTGCCCGCGCGAAAGGCCTGCACACCTGCCCGGAAGCGGCCATTGCGAGCTATCCGGACATCGTCCGACGCGAGCTCGACATCACTCCAGACTGGGTCGTCATCTGCGGCATGGCGATGGGTTACGCCGACCCGGACGCCATCATCAATACCTTCCAGCCGCCGCGAATCGAGCTGGACGACTACGCCACCTTTCTGCGGTAGCCCGGGGGCGGTCGGCTTGACATGGAGACTGGCGTCTCATTAAGATAAATACGTCTCAATGTGATCGGAGGTTGGGCATGCTGGACCGGACGGAAATGGATCGCAAAATGGACGAGCACTTCGGATTCGAGGCGCGCGACGACGTGGCCGGCGTGCTCTCCACGCTCGCCGGCGACGTGACGCACGACATCGTGGGCTGGCCAACCGGGCCGACCTACGGGCGGGACAACGCCCGGCCGTTCTATGAGGCGCTGTTCGCCGACCTCGCGGACGGCAAAGTCGTGTGCGAGCGGCGTCTCTACGGCGAAAACTTCCTCGTGGATGAATCGACGTGGGAAGGCCGCGCACTAGGCCGTCCGTTCGGGCTCGAGGGCCGGAACCGGCCGCTCAGATTCCGCCTGCTGCACATCGTCGAATTCAATGAAAGCGGCGCGCTGCAGCGGGAAAACGTGTGGGTCGATCTCGCCGCGATCATCCGGCAACTGCCGCAAACGTAGCGTGCCTGCGCGACGCGCTCACGGCCGGTTCAACCAGCGCCATCGGACGCGCAGAGAGCTGCTGAGCGCCGCGGCGCGCCTGCTCAAGCAAGGCGCCACGCCGAGTATCGAGGAGGTGGCGCAAGCCGCAATGGTCTCGCGCGCCACCGCGTATCGCTACTTTCCCACGCTCGACGCGCTGCTCGTCGAGGCGCCGCTGGAGGGCGATACGCCGGATCCCGAAGCCCTGTTCGCGCGAGACGGGACGAAAAATCCCGAAGAACGGATCGACGCTGCGGAAGCCGCGCTGCACGAGATGGTCTATCGCAACGAGGCGCAACTGCGGCGCCTTCTGTCCAACTCGCTTACCCGTGCGCCGGGCGGGCGCCATGCGATTCCCGTGCGACAGAATCGGCGCTCTCCGCTGATCGAAGCCGCGCTCGCGCCGGTTAAACGGCGTCTTACCAAAGCCGCGTATCAGCGGCTTTGCGCGGCGCTTGCCGTGTACTTCGGGCCCGAAGCCATGGTGGTGTTCCGCGACGTGCTGCAGCTCGATGAGACCCAGGCGCGAAAGATCAAGAGCTGGGCGGTGCGAACGCTGGTGCGCGCGGCGCTGAACGAGTCTCGCAGGACGTGAACGACCGCGACGCGTGAAAGAACTGCTCATCGTCTTCCACTCGAAAACCGGCGGCGCGCGCCAGATGGCGGAGGCGGCGCTGCGCGGCGCAACGGCAGAGCAGGCGGTGCGCGCTCGGCTGCTGCACGCTGCGGAAGCGGGGGCCGACGACGTCTTGCATGCGGACGGTTATCTGTTCGTCGCGCCGGAGAATCTCGCCGCCATTGCGGGTGTGATGAAGGATTTCTTCGACCGCACCTACTACGCAGTGCTCGAGCGCATCAACGGTCGTCCCTACGCGGTGCTGGTCTGTGCAGGGAGTGACGGCACGAACGCCGTGCGTCAGATCGAACGCATCTGCACCGGCTGGCGATTGAAGGCGGTGGCCGAGCCGCTCATTGTCTGCACGCACGCGCAGACGCCGGAACGCATCCTCGCGCCTAAAGTGATCGGCCCGGAGGAACTGCGCCGCTGCGAAGAAACGGGGCAGGCGATTGCGGCCGGCCTCGCACTCGGTATTTTCTAGCGGTCTGCCGGCCCGACCGTTGCGCGCGGCGAGGCGCGCCCTCGAGCCATGCCGGGTTGGCAGCGATCCGGCGCGAAGGAGCCCGGCTTGTGGTGGGACGCGCACTGCAGCATTCGCGCGAGCTCGGCATGGCGATACTTCGCGGCCAGTTCGGACGCAGTGTGTCCGCCATGCACGCGAATGCCGGCGTTGGCGCCCGCCCGCAGCAGCTCGAGCGCAGTGCTCATGTGCCCCTGCATCGCCGCCATCATGAGCGGGGTGTTGATGTAGGTTCCACCGTCGTGGGCGTCAGCGTCCACGCGCGCACCGCGTGTGAGCAGCATGCGGACCGCTGCATCGTGTCCCTGGTAAGCGGCATAGGAGAGCGGCGTGTAGTGGTACGGGTCGTTCTCGACCTCGGCACCCGCCGCGAGCAGAATGCGAACCGCTTCGTCGTGACGCGCTCGGGAATTCGCATTGCGGTCGCGATCCTCGCTATAGAAAAAGCAGGCCAGCATGAGCGCCGTCTCGTTGACCGGGGTGCGCGCATTCACATCGGCGCCGGCGGAAAGCAGGTAGCGCAGCACGCCGAGCGAAGCTGACCGCGCGGCGACCGTGATCAGCGGCGTCCCCTCCACATAACCGGGCACGGATATCGACTGGTTGACGTTAAGCGCTCCGGATTGAATCAAGCTGCGAACGTGAGCCGCATCGTCGCGCAGGATTGCAGCGTGGAGCCGGTCCTGGTCGACCCGCGTCCCATCGAGATGCGTGCATGCCGAAACGAGCATCAGCAGTATCGCCGAGCCCGCGAGGACGAGCCGGTGTCGGAGGTCGCTCCTCATATTGCATTCCTTGTTTTTTGTCATGGTGCCGAGCGTAACCCCGAGTTTCCTCAACACTGGCATGACGCGTGCGCGTTCGTCAACGGTGGTGACGTATGCGGTATGATGCCGTTCGGTCCATGGATGTTCTGAAAGGAGAGGAAAAATGGCACGGCAGAAAACCGCGGCGGCGAGCGCGGACGGATTCGATCACACCTTCAAGGCGATATACGATCACGAAGTCGAGTGGGAAAGCGACGACGTGCGCGGCCTTCTCAAGCTCCCGCCGGGGGTCAAAGTGAAGATCCTCAATTATGACCCGGTAATGAAGCGCATCGACATGAAACAGCGCTTTCCGGCGGGGTATGTGGAGCCGCGGCACACGCACACGAGCTGGCACTCGATCCTCGTGACCAAGGGCCGCATGTGCGTGGCGGGCAAGGATTTGCGTCCCGGCGACTACGTTTTCGGCTGGGATATTCCGCACGGTCCCTACGAGTATCCGGACGGATGCGAAGTGTTCATCGTCTACATGGGTGACGCGACGCACGTCTGGGAAAAAGACGACCTCCTCAGGCACAAGAACGTCTGGAAACCCAAGACGCAGGCCGGGAAGAAGGGGGTGGTGAAGCATCTGCAGAAGCGCAAAACGGGGCAGATCTAGCGCCGGAAATCGCTTCTTCGCGGAACATCCAGGGCGGTCTCGCACTCAACCACTGGAGGAGCGTAGCGAATGGCCAACCGTGAAGACGTCATCAGACTGGTGCAAAAAGCGCTTGAACACGAGCCACGTATCAACATCCACCGCCATCCCATCAAGGTCGGCTACACCGACAGTGCAGTAATCCTCGAAGGGGAGGTGGGTCACCCCGCAGCAAAAAAGCTTGCCCTCGAAAAGGCGGGTGCCGTGCCGGGCGTGCGCGGGATCGTCGATCGGCTGCGGGTCGCGCCGGGCGAACGCAAGGGCGACGGTGCCATCCGTAATTCGCTGAGCACCCGTCTCCTGCAGGAGAGCGAATTCCGCACTTGTTCGGTGCGCCTGCGGACCAAGGGCAGGATCGAGACGCTGCGCGAGGCCGCGACCGACTGGGGCGGGGATATCGAGATCAGCGTCGAGGACGGGGTGATCGCGCTCGACGGACGGGTGCTGAGCCTGTCGCACAAGCGTGCCGCGGGCGTGCTCGGTTGGTGGACGCCCGGCTGCCGCGACGTGCTCAACTCGCTCGACGTGCAGCCGCCGGAGGAGGATAACGACGGGGAAGTGGTGGACGCGTTGCGCCTCGTGCTCGAGATGGATCCCCTGGTGCAGGCGGATCATATCCAGGCGAACTGCCGTGACTATGTCATCACCCTGGAAGGTTCCGCGCGGACCGACGAGGAGCGCCGCCAGGCGGAATTCGATGCGTGGTGCCTCTTTGCGGTGGACGGCGTCGTAAACCGCATCGAAGTCCGTACGTAGATACGCCCCGTCCGCCGGTTTTTTCCGGCACGACGGGACGTTGAACGACCGCTATCCGCGATCGATGCCAGGGAATGCGCGGTTATTTCGAGCCGCCGCTGCCGGAACCGTTGCCGCGCTTGCCTTCGGTCGCGCTGCCCTGCGCGCTGCTCGCTTTGCCGCCCGGGCTGCCGCCGGCACCGGTCGCCTCAGCCGCGTTCAGCTCGGTTGCAGACAGCTTGCCGTCGTTGTTCTTGTCGAGTTCCTTGAAGCGTTTCGAAATGTTCGTGTCCTTCTTCGCTTCGTCGCGCGACACGCTGCCATCGCTGTTAGTGTCCAGCTTCA
>DATFGD010000116.1:0-2706 GCA_035249725.1 Burkholderiales bacterium | reverse complement strand
ATCTGCGCACGATCGCGCTCAAACGCGTACCGAAGGGGCTGTTCGAATTCGTCGACCGCGGCACCGAGGACGAAGTTTCGTTGCGCAACAACCGGGCCGTTTTCGAGCGCATCCGCTTCCGGCCCCGGACGCTGGTGGATGTGTCGGGCCGCAATCAGCAGATCACGCTCTTCGGCAACACGCGCAAGATGCCGATCGTCATTGCACCTACGGGCACCGCCGGCCTCATGTGGCACGAAGGCGAGATTGCTCTCGCGCGTGCGGCCGCGGAAGCGGGCATTCCGTTCACGCTCGCGACCGGCTCCATGACCGCGATGGAAAAAGTCGCGGAGCAGGCGGGTGGTGAACTGTGGTTCCAGCTTTACATGTGGCCCGACCGCAGCCTTTCGCACAAGCTCGTCGAGCGCGCCCGCGCCGCGGGTTTCACGGCACTCGTCGTCACGGTGGACGGCGTGGTGTCCGGCAATCGCGAGTACAACCTGCGCAATGGGTTTACGATTCCTTTCAGCTTCACGCGCAAGAACGTAACCGATGTGCTCATGCACCCGCGCTGGCTGTTGGGCGTGCTCGCGCGCTACGTGATGACGACCGGGATGCCGCGCTACGAGAACTACCCGAGCGAGATCAAGTACAAAGTGACCGCGCGGCCGATGGGGCGCTCGCAGATGCGTAACGACTCCCTCAACTGGGAGGATCTCCGGCAGCTGCGGAAGATGTGGCCGCACCGCTTGATCGTGAAAGGCATCCTGCACCCGCAGGATGCGGTGCTGGCGGCGGAGTGCGGGGCGGATGGCGTGGTGGTCTCGAACCATGGCGGGCGCAATCTCGACGGCGCGATATCGCCCATGGAAGTGTTGCCGGAAGTGGTGGATGCGGTCGGAAAGCGGCTCACCGTCCTCGTAGACAGCGGATTTCGCCGCGGCTCGGACGTGGTCAAAGCGCTCGCGCTCGGCGCGCACGCGGTGCAGATCGGGCGCGCCACGCTGTACGGCGTCGCGGCCGGTGGCCATGCCGGTGCCGCCCGCGCAATCGCCATCTTCCGCGAAGAGATCGATCGCGTGATGGCCTTGATCGGCTGCCCCAGCGTTGCGAAATTGGGTCCCGAGTATCTGCACTTCGTCGATTCCGCGCTGCGCCCGATGGCGGCGAAGCCGGAACTGAAGCTGCTCGATTCGGAACGGGCGGTCGCAGAGAGATAGCCTTGCTCGGCTACCTGTTGCTCACGCTGCTACCGGTTGCGGCTGTTCTCTATATCGTCTGGGCTCATCGCAGGCGCGCGGTGCAGCGCGCTGCAGAGAGCAGCAAGCGGTTCGCGGAGGTGTTTGGCGCGGTAGCTCCCGTCCGACCTTCGCAATCTCCAGCTACTGCCGGACCGATTGCCGCCGCACCGTTGTGCCTAAAAAGGGACAAGGTGCTCGATGGTCAGCACGCCATGCTGTTTCGCGCGCTGTCAGCCGCTCTGCAAGGCCATCTCGTATTTCCGCATGTCAGCCTGTCTGCGATCGTGCAGCTCCCGCCCGCACTGCAGGGCCGGGAGCGCGAGCAGCGTCTGCGGGCGCTTGCGCAGAACACGGTGGATTGCCTGGTATGTGACGCCGAGACGCACGCTGTGGCAGCCATCGACCTCGAAAACGGCGCGAGCCCTGAATGGCGCATCAAGTCAGAGTATCTCGCAGCTGCGCAGTTACGCTACGTTCGCGTTGACCCTGCAGCGCTGCCGGCGCCGCAAGAGATCCGCAATCTCGTTCTGTCTTCGAGTGAAGTAAAGTCCCGCTAGCATGCGTGGTTCGTCGCGCTGGGCGCGATCGGCATTTGAACTTTTGCGCGGAGCGCCTGCCCTAAAACCCGATGGCATATCGTAAGCCGCGCGCAAGAATCGCCGATTAGAATTCCCCAATCAAGCCGTAGGGAGTCAGCAATGTTCTCGTTTAGAGCCGCGCTTGCTTTTGCGCTTGTAGCATGGGCTATACCGGCGCATGCGAAAACTCCCGAGCAGATTTTCCAGCAAGCTTCGCGGAGCGTGGTCGTGATCCAGGCCTTCGACCGTGACGACAATCCACTGAATCAGGGCGGCGGTGTGGTGATCGGCGCCGAGTCTGTCGTGACCAACTGCCACGTGCTGGAGGACGCCGCCAAGCTCGTGGTGAGTTACAACAAGGAGCAATATGACGCCCGGTTGGCGCATGCTGATCACGAGCGCGATTTGTGCCAATTGGCGACGCCCCGTCTGAACGCCCCTCGGGCGGCACTGTGGACCGGCCGGCTGCGCGTGGGCCAGCGCGTCTATGCCATCGGTGCGCCGGAAGGTCTCGAACTCACGTTCACCGAAGGCCTGGTGTCCAGCCTCCGGGAATTCGAGGGCTCCCAATACATCCAGACGTCTGCTGCGATATCCCAAGGCTCGAGCGGTGGCGGTCTGTTCGATACCGAGGGCCGCCTGGTCGGCATTACCGCGTTCTTTCTGCAGGATGGTCAGAACCTCAATTTTGCAGCACCCGCAAGCTGGATTTCGCAGCTTGCCGCGCGGGCGGGCGGCACGGTGTCAACGACGTCGGCGAGTGCCGCGCGCGACAGCGTGGCGAAGCGCTGGACGGCCCGTATCGCAAAAGCCAAGGCACAAAAGGATTGGGCTGGCGTGCTGACACTGGCGCAGCAATGGGTGCGGGCGCAACCGACGCACGCCGCGGCGTGGCACGAACTGGGCGA
>DATFGD010000115.1:0-12849 GCA_035249725.1 Burkholderiales bacterium | reverse complement strand
AGCACGTTCTGGCTGGTGCTACCGACACTGCCGATGTTCCTCGTGCTGCCCGCACTTCTCAAGAACGGCTTTGGGTTCTACGCCAGCCTTGGGATTTCGATCGGTGTGATGCTCGCCTGCTATGGCGTCGCCATGCCCTTGCTGGCGCGTTTTGGCATCACGATCTGATAGGCCCGCAGAGCAGCTTATTGACAATGACAAGCGGGGGGCGGCTAAATGTATCGGAATCAGCGCCCCAGCGCGGAGCGGGCCCGCGCCCGAAGTGGCGTCCGAATCAACGCACCCGCCCAAGGAGATCGCTCATGGCAATCGCCTGCCCTGTCGGATTCGACGTTGCGCGTCTCATGGAAGAAGTCCGCCAGACATACTCTTCCGTCGCGCGCAATCCCGAGGGTGAGTTCCATTTCCACCGGGGCCCCGAATACGCTGCCCGCCTGCTGGGTTACGATCCCCAGGAGCTCGAAGCCCTGCCGCGCATCGCGACCGAACCCTTTGCCGGGGTCGGCAATCCGTTCCTCATGGAGCCGCTGCCGCAAGGGGGCGCCGTGCTGGACATCGGCTCGGGCGCGGGCATGGATTGCCTGCTTGCCGCCCGGCGTGTCGGTCCGGATGGAGCGGTTCTCGGTATAGACATGACCGACGAAATGCTCGAGCGCGCGCGAAAGGGCGCGTTCGAGGCCGGATACGATCATGTGCGTTTCGAGAAAGGCGATATCACCCGGTTGCCGGTTGAATCGAACAGTATCGATGTTGTGATTTCCAATGGCGTGATTAACCTCACACCGGATAAAGCCGCGCTATTCACCGAACTCTACCGGGTAGTAAAGCCCGGCGGCCGATTGCAATTCGCGGACATCACGATCGACAAGGAACTCTCCGAGGACGCGCGCAACGACATCGATCTTTGGACTGGGTGAATTGCCGGTGCTCTGCAGGTTGCAGAGATGCTGGATGTGATCCACCAATCGGGATTCCGCGATGCACGCGCATCACACTCTTTCGACAGTTTCAAGGACACCAGCAAGGAGCGCGTCGCCGCCAAGTATGGCGTGCGTGGCGTTAATTTCACGGCATACAAATAGAATGCACGGATCTTGCGCCGATTTGTTTTCGGCGCAGGAAGCGACTACTCGACCGGCAGCCCGGCGACTTTCCACTCGGGAAATCCGGTTTCGAGCCGCCGCGCGTTGAGGCCCTTCTTTCTTAGCTGTGCCACGGCCTCGAAAGACAGCAGGCAGAAAGGGCCTCGGCAGTAGGCAACGATTTCCCGGTCTCGCGGCAGCGTCTTCAGGTTCTTTTCGAAATCTGCAAGCGGGATATTGATTGCACCGGGCAAATGACCCGCCGCGTATTCCTCTTTAGGGCGGACATCTACCACGGTCACCAAGCCGTTGCGGATGCGCGCCATCAGTTCGCTGGTCGACACCGGTTCGAGACTGTCTTTACTGGTGAGATAGGTGTCGACCAGTCGTGTGACTTCGGCGACATTGTGTTGCGCGACTTCCTGAAGCGACGAGAGGAGCGTTATGACGCCGGTGCCCGAGACGCTGTAAAAGACAAACAAGCCTTCTTTGCGCGCCGCCACCAGTCCTGCCTGGCGCAGCACCTGAAGATGGCGCGAGGTGTTGGCAACCGAGAGTCCGGAGAGCTTGGCTAGCGCGTCAACGCTGCGCTCGCCCTGCGCCAGAAATTCCAGCAGTTCCAGCCGGTTACCACTGCCCAGCGCCTTGCTGACTCGGGCAAATTCAGCAAAGAGCAGCGCCTTTACGTTCTTGCTTGACATAGTTTCGGGACGGTCCTACGCTACTATTCAATCATTCAATTGAATATGATAATTAGCCGACTTGCAAGCCCCCGGGCGTTTTGCGGAGTTACTGCCAGTATGTGGGAATCACTGATCGAATACGAGGCTCTGCTGCGATTGGCATCGTTCGCGTGCGTGTTCATGGCGCTTGCTGCGTGGGAAACCCTCGCCCCGCGCCGCGCCCTCTTGATGCCGAAAGGCAAGCGCTGGCCGGCCAATCTCGGCATTCTGATTCTCGATACCGCGATCGTTCGCGCGATTGCTCCGGCCGCGGCAGTAGGCATCGCGGTCGTTGCACAGGAGCGCAGTATCGGACTATTGCACGCTGTCGACTGGCCGCAGCCGCTGGAATTCGTACTGGCCTTGCTTGCGCTGGATCTCGCGATCTATCTGCAGCACGTCATGTTCCATGCGGTGCCGCTGCTGTGGCGGCTGCATCGCGTTCACCACGCCGACCTGGATATCGATGTAACCACCGGAACGCGTTTCCATCCTATTGAAATACTGGTCTCGCTGGCAATCAAGGCCGCAGTGATCTTCATCATCGGTGCACCGGTTGTTGCTGTACTCGTGTTCGAAATTGCGTTGAATCTCACCTCGATGTTCAACCATTCGAACGTGCGTATCCCGACCGCAGTGGACGGCGTGCTCAGGTATTTTCTCGTTACGCCGGATATGCACCGGGTCCATCACGCAATCCACCGCGATGAGACGGACCGCAACTTCGGCTTCAACCTGCCCTGGTGGGATCACCTGTTCGGAACCTATCGCGGGCAGCCGCGCAGTGGACACGAGCAGATGACGATCGGCATTCCGTCATTCCGCCTTCCGGATGATTGCGCGACGCTGACCGGACTGCTTGCGATGCCGTTCATCGCAGAACGCAGTGCTCCTTCCAGGAGACGTAAAGACTTATCGGACTCGCAGACCTCATGAAAGTGTCCAGAGAAGAACGCTCGCGGATCATGGGCGCTTACGATAAATGGATACTGCCGCGGTTGACCGATTTGGCGATGCGGAACAAGGAAGCAACGCGATACCGCTCGCAGCTCGTGCCACTCGCATGCGGTACCGTGCTGGAGGTTGGCGCCGGATCGGGATTGAACCTGCCGTTCTATAGTAGCGGAGTCAACCGTCTGTTTGCACTCGAACCGTCGCCGGAGCTGCTGCGAATGGCGAGAAAAAAAGCAGAAGCGGTGTCGTTTCCTGTGGAGTTCCTGGGACACTCGAGCGAAGAAATTCCGGTCGACGACCGTTCGTTCGATACGATCGTTACGACATGGACGTTGTGTACCATTCCCGATCCCATCAAAGCCTTGAGCGAAATGAGACGTGTGCTCAAGCCGGGCGGGATGCTGCTTTTTGCCGAACACGGCCTGGCGCCGGAGGCCGGGGTGCGCGCGTGGCAGGAACGGCTTAATCCTTTATGGCGCAAGTTCACCGGCGGCTGCAATCTCAACAGAAAGCTGGATGACCTGATTCGAGTCGCAGGGTTCACGATTGCTCACCTCGAGACCGCATATGCCAAAGGCCTGCGGCCGATGAGCTACATATATTCAGGTCGCGCGCAAATTTAGGTTTTGCGTCGTCAGCGGCTATCGGCTGCTTCATTTAGGCATCGATCATCGCAGTCGGTATAGGTTACTGCAATCGGAGCAGCGGCTTTTAATCTGCCGGCTTCTCAATAGGCGCCCCGCAAAGGTGGGAAAATGCGCGGCTTCCAGTTCGATGGAAGCGCTGCTATGCCAGCGTGTCGTAAGGAACTTGTTCTGTTTAGAGCCGTACCGCCACGGAACTGTCACGCAAGCGCGATATAAGGACGCGCAAATGGGCCGAATTCTCGTCATTGAAGACGAAGTGGATCTTCAGCAGGTCCTCGATTACAACCTGAGACAGGCCGGACACGAGGTGATGGCGGCGCTCACCGCACAGGACGGCCTCAAGCTCGCCGCCGAGCAGCTCCCGGATTTGGTCGTACTCGATCTCATGCTGCCCGATTTTTCCGGGACGGAGGTATGCAAGGCCCTCAAGCGCGATTCCCGAACAAGACATATTCCGGTCCTCATGCTCACCGCCAAAGGCGAGGAAATCGACCGCATTCTGGGTTTCGAGCTAGGCGCCGAGGACTATGTGGTCAAGCCGTTCAGCATCCGCGAGCTGCTGCTGCGTATTCAGGCGCTCCTCGCGCGACGGCATCCCGGTCCAGCGGAATCTGACGCGCCGCTCGAGTTCGGTGTCCTGCGAATCGACGAGGCGGCACGCCGAGCATGGATAAAGGACGGGGAGGTGGAACTGACGCCGATCGAATTCAAGCTGCTGCTCACCTTGTGCCAGCGGCGCAATCGGGTGCAGTCGCGCGCGGCATTGCTCGATGAGGTCTGGGGCATCGATGCTGAGTTGACCACGCGCACCGTGGATACCCATGTGAAACGACTGCGTGAAAAACTCGGACCGGCGCGCGATTACATTCAGACGGTGCGCAGCTTCGGTTACCGCTTCGACGAAAAATCGGGCCGGTGAAAGCGGGAATCCGCACCAAGCTCTTTCTGATGCTGCTGGGGGCGATGGCGGCCGCGGTGATCGTGGTCGACGTCTACCTCACGAATGCGCTGGACCGCCAGCTTACCGACCGCATTCGGGATGACCTGCTGGTGCGCGCGGCGCTGGTGGCTGAGAGGGCGCAATCGAGCCCGGCTGCGCTGAATGATCACGTAGCGTGGGATGCCATCGCGGACGAATTGGGCCGGCTGTCCCGTACCCGCGTGACGCTCATCGGCAGCGATGGTCGCGTATTAGGCGATTCTGAAGTGGCAAGCGGGGTGCTTGACGCCCTCGAAGATCATGCCACGCGGCCTGAAGTCCTGGGCGCGCTGGCGGCGGGCCAGGGTTGGAGCGTTCGCTATAGCACCACGGTCAAGCAGCGCATGATGTACGTGGCGGTGCCGTTTCAACGCGGGCAATCGGTGCTTGGCGTCGCGCGGATCGCCATGCCCCTGACCGACGTCGATCGCGCCATCGCGGAGCTGAGAAAAACCATCGCTGTGGCTTCACTACTCGCGCTCGCAGTCGCCATTCTCCTCGCTGCCGTGGCCGCCAGACTGACCTCGACGACCCTGAGGCAGTTAACCGAGGCCGCACGCAGCATGGCAGGGGGCAATCTCCACGCGCGCACCCGGGTCGCCGGCCATGACGAGATCGCGACGCTGGGGCAGGCGCTCAATCGTCTCGCCGAAAACCTCTCCGCAACGCTGGCCAATCTTCGCTCGGAGCGCGACCTGTTCGATGCCGTCCTGTCCAGCATGCAGGAGGGCATTCTCGTGGTCGGCGCGGACGGGAAAATCGTTCTCGTGAATCGCTCGCTGCGCGAAATGTTCCTGCTCGAAGCCGACTGCGCCGGAAAATCGGTGCTCCAGGCGATGCGTAACGTGGCGCTCAGCGCATTGCTCGAAGAGGCCCGGCGCGGCCCGGCGGCTGCCGTCGATCTCGAATCAGGCGGCTTGAAGCCGCGGCGTCTCCTGGTCCATGCCGTGCAACTGGCGGGTGTGCCGGGCGGTGTACTGGCGGTGTTCCTCGACGTGACCGAGCTGCGGCGACTGGAATCCCTGCGCCGCGATTTCGTGGCGAACGCATCCCACGAATTGCGCACCCCGATTGCGGCCGTTCGCGGCGCGGCGGAAACACTGCGCGCTGCGCTGGACGATCGCGAAGCGGTCCTGCGCTTTACCGAGATCATCGAGCGCAATTCGGAACGCCTTGAACGCTTGATCGCGGACCTCCTCGAATTGTCGCGCGTCGAGTCCTCCCGGTTCCAGTTCACGCTCGAACCGGTCGATCTCGCCGATGTCGTGCAATATGTGACATCGCTCCATCGACATCGGGCGGAGAAAAAAGGGATCGCACTCGACGCTCAGTTGCCGGCCCCGTCTCCTGCTGTCCGCGCCGACCGGCGGGCACTCGAAATGGTATTCGGCAATCTCCTCGACAACGCCATCAAGTATTGCCCGGAAAACGCCCGCATCACGATGCATGCCATCCGCGCGGGAAACGAGGTGCGGGTGTCCGTCACCGACAGCGGTCCCGGCATTGAACCGCGGCATCTCCCGCGCTTGTTCGAGCGTTTCTATCGCGTGGATGCCGGCCGCTCGCGTGAACTCGGGGGCACGGGGCTCGGACTCGCCATCGTGAAGCACTTGGTGGAAGCGATGGGTGGCACCGTCACCGTCGAAAGTGCCGTGGGTGCCGGAACGACCTTCAGCTTCACCCTGCTGCACGTTTAGACCTCACTGACCGCTTCATAATCGTTTCGCTTTCGTCAGCGAAGCGTCACAAACGCGGCGCACGCTACACCCGTGACTGCTGAATATTTTGTTCTCAGCACCGGGACGCGATGATGACGGAAGCTTCTCCTATGACGTGCAACGGAGAGATCGATCCGCGAACTTGGGATCGGTTTATCCGCACGAGCGCACGTTTTCTTGACTTGCATCACCGCGGCGCAACCGAAACAGCATTTCCGCACGAAAGCGACACCGCGTCGTCACCGTCCCGTCACACGTCAATCCTACCCTGTGGCAACTTTTCAATAGAGGAGATCGAGAGTGAATAGAACACTTCGCCGTATTAAGGCGATTTGCAGTTTGAGTTTGACATTGAGCGCGATCGCCACGGCGCCGCCAGGCGCGTTCGCAGCTCAACCCATCGTGAAGATCGACGGATCGAGCACGGTCTATCCGATTACCGAAGCGGTGGCGGAAGAGTTTCAAAAAGCCCGACGCGGTGCGGTCAGAGTCACCGTCGGTATTTCGGGAACCGGCGGTGGCTTCAAGAAATTCTGCCGGGGCGAGACGGATATTTCCGATGCATCCCGGCCCATTCTGGAAGCGGAGATGAAGGCGTGCGAGGCGGCCGGTATCCGCTATATCGAGCTGCCCGTTGCCTATGACGCGCTCACCATCGTGGTGAATCCCAGGAACACCTGGATCAAGGAGTTCACGGTCGAAGAGCTCAGGAGAATGTGGGAGCCTGCCGCACAAGGCAGGATCACCCGGTGGAACCAGGTGAACCCGGCCTGGCCGGACGCGCCGCTCAAGCTTTTCGGCGCGGGGTCGGATTCGGGCACGTTCGATTACTTTACCGATGCCATCAACGGCAAAGAGAAATCCAGCCGCGGCGATTACACCGCGAGCGAAGACGACAACGTGCTGGTTCAAGGCGTGGCGCGGGATGTCAACGCAATCGGCTACTTTGGACTCGCTTACTACGTTGAGAACAAGGACAAGCTGAAGGCGGTCCCGATCCTGAACAAGGGTGCGGCCAAGGCGGTCATGCCGTCAATCGAGACGGTGATGGACGGGACCTATCAGCCGCTGGCGCGCCCCATCTTCATTTACGTCAGCGCCAAAGCGATGGATCGTCCGGAGGTCAAAGCGTTCGTCGAGTTCTATCTCACGCAGGGCGCGAAGCTGTCCAAAGAAGTCGGCTATGTCCCGCTGGGTAAGCAGCACTACGCGCTGGCGATGAAAAACTTCAAAAGCCGGAAGCTCGGCACCGGTTTTGGCGGCAAAGCCGAAGTCGGCGTCAAATTGGACGACCTCCTCACGCGCGAAGCCAGGCTCTGATTGGCAACGCCGATATCGATCTCCGGAGACACGATGGATCGGCTTGCCGATTATCACGTAAGTAATCGGCTGGCGCGGCGTCCATTTCGCCACGCCAAAGAACGGGGAATCGAGTTTATCCTGCTGGTCGCTGCCTCGGTTTCGGTGATAACCACGGTCGGGATCGTGCTGATCCTGTTCAAGGAGTCGTATGATTTTTTCCAGCACGTCCCGCTGTGGGACTTCCTGACCGATACCCAATGGACGCCGCTCTTCTCCGACGCGCACTACGGCATCATGCCGCTTTTATCGGGCACTCTGGTCAGTTCGGCCGTCGCGCTGGCGGTCGCCATCCCGCTCGGCACCATCATTGCCATCTATCTCTCGGAATTTTCACCGTTCTGGCTGCGCGAGGTCGCCAAGCCGTTTCTCGAATTACTGGGCGGCATACCCACCATCGTCTATGGTTATTTCGCGCTGTTGTTCGTGACGCCGCTGTTGCAGGCATTTTTTCCGGGGCTGCCCGGATTCAACCTGCTTTCGGCCGGACTGGTCATGGGCATCATGATCATTCCTTACGTGAGTTCGGTTTCCGAGGACGCGATGCGCGCGGTACCCATGGCGCTGCGCGAAGGGTCGTATGCGATGGGCGCAACGCGCTTTCAGACCGCAATTCGGGTGGTCACCCCGGCGGCGTTTTCCGGACTTGCAGCGGCATACATCCTCGGCATATCGCGTGCGGTGGGGGAAACCATGATTCTTGCTGTTGCCGCCGGCATGCAGCCTAACCTCACCTGGAATCCGCTGGAGCCGGCGGCAACGATTACTTCGTACATCGTGCAGGTCGCGCTGGGCGACTTGCCTCATGGCAGCGTCGGCTATCAGACGATTTTTGCGGCCGGTCTGACGCTCGCATTGATGACGCTCGTGTTCAACGTCATCGGCCATATGCTGCGCAAGCGCTTCCGTCAGGCGTACTGATCATGGCCCGCACGCACGCCGGCAAGATCGACGAGATTCGCGCGCTGATCGCCAGGCACAAGCGCTGGGACCTCGTATTCGGGTTCATCGGTCTGATGTCGCTGATGATCGGCGTGCTGACGTTCGTGGCGCTGTTCCTCGACATGCTGATTGACGGCGCACCGCGCTTGAGCTGGGACTTTCTCACCAGTTTTCCCTCGCGCAAGCCCGGCCAGGCCGGAATTCTGTCGGCGTGGATTGGTTCCACGATGGTGATGTTGGTGACGATTTGTGCGGCCGTGCCGCTGGGCGTGGGCGCCGGCATATACCTCGAGGAGTACGCGCCCCGCAATTTTACGACCGACCTCATCGAAATCAACGTCACCAATCTGGCGGGCGTGCCTTCGATCGTCTATGGACTGCTTGCGCTGGGGCTTTTCATCTACCAGTTCGGGCTTGGGCACAACGTGCTGACGGCAGGATTGACTCTCGCCTTGCTGATTCTGCCGGTCATTATCGTCGGAACCCGTGAAGCGATACGTTCGATTCCAGCGGCGATGCGCGAAGGCGCCTATGCGCTCGGCGCCACCAAGTGGCAGACCACGGCGCACCATATCATTCCCTACGCGTTGCCCGGGATTCTCACGGGTGTGATCATCGGACTCGCGCGGGCGATTGGGGAAACCGCCCCGATCATCACCGTGGGCGCGCTCACTTTCATCGCTTTCCTGCCGCCCGCACCCATCCAGGCCGAACCGCCGTTCGTGTCCTTCGAGTGGCTGCTGTCGGGATTCACAGTCATGCCGATCCAGATGTTCAATTGGACTTCGCGCCCGGAGGCGGCTTTCCAGTCGAACGCCGCTGCAGCAGGCGTGGTCTTGCTGATCATGACGCTCTCGATGAATGCACTGGCAATCTACCTGCGCTATCGCCTGAGGAAGAACATCAAATGGTAAACGTGCTGCGTCCCGAACGGCCGGCAGCGGCAAGATCGCCATCGCATGAGCCCGCGAGAAAGGCGTCGGTGCGCAACCTCGACTTCTTTTACGGCGGGTTCCATGCGCTGAAGTCGATCACCATGCCGATCTACGAGCGGCAGGTGACCGCGCTGATCGGGCCTTCGGGCTGCGGAAAGTCAACGCTGCTGCGCTGCTTCAACCGCATGCACGACCTCTACCCCGGTAACCGCTACGAGGGGCGAATCGTGCTCTATCCGGACAACACCAACCTGCTCAGCCCGGACGTGGATCCCATCGAAGTGCGGATGCGCATCAGCATGGTGTTTCAGAAACCCAATCCGTTTCCGAAATCGATCTACGAAAATGTGGCTTACGGACTGCGCGTGCGGGGAGTGAAAACCCGTGCCGCGCTCGATGAGAAGGTGGAAGAGGCGTTGCGCGGCGCCGCCTTGTGGGAAGAAGTAAAGGCGCGCCTCCACGAGCTGGCCTTCAACCTTTCCGGTGGGCAACAGCAACGCCTGTGCATCGCGCGGGCGCTGGCGACCGATCCGGAGATGCTGCTCTTCGATGAACCGACGTCCGCGCTCGACCCGATCGCAACCGCGAGCATCGAGGAGCTGATCGGGCGGCTCAAGCAGCGCATCACGATTTTCATCGTCACCCACAACATGCAGCAGGCGGCGCGCGTCTCCGACTATACGGCTTATATGTATCTCGGAGAACTGGTCGAGTTCGGCGTCACCGACGATATCTTCATCAATCCCACGAACAAGCGGACCGAGGACTACATTACGGGGCGCTTCGGATAGAACAAGGCCATGACCATTCACACCGACCGCGAATACGAAGCCGAGCTTGAGCGGCTGCACGAGCAGATTCTCCTCATGGGCGCGAGCGTGGAGGAGATGATTGCCAGCAGCATTCGCGCGCTCACTGAACGCGATAGCGAACTGGCACGGCGCATGATCGAATACGACCACCAGATCAACCGCCTCGAGGTCGAGACCGATGAGCTGTGCCTGCGGGTTCTCGCCAAGCGCCAGCCGGTCGCCTCGGACCTGCGCTTCATCACCATAGCGTTGAAGCTCGTGACCGATCTGGAGCGCATCGGCGATCTCGGCGTGAATATCTGCGAGCGCGTGATCGAACTCAACCTCGAACCGACGCTCAAGCCGTACGTAGACCTGCCCAGGATGGCGGAAACGGTGCGCGCCATGGTGCGTGATGCACTCGATGCGTTTGTCGCGACGGACGCGCAGCGCGCGCAGCAGGTGATCGATCGCGATCGCATCGTCGATGCATACTACGCGCAGACGTTTCGCGAGCTGCTGACCTACATGATGGAAGACCCGCGCAACATCTACCGGGCGATACGCGCGCAGTCGATTGCGAAGTATCTGGAGCGCATCGGCGACCATGCAACCAACCTGGCCGAGATGGTCGTGTTCATGGCGATGGGCAAGGATATCCGCCATCTCGGCAGCAAGGATGTGTCATCCGGTCAGCGCGTGCCGCGCGGCGTACTGTTTCTGTGCGTCGCCAATTCGGCGCGCAGTCAGATTGCGGAAGGCTGGGCGCGGAAATTGCTGCCGGCCGGTGTGCACATCTGGAGCGCCGGCTCCCAGCCCGCCTCGGAGGTGAATCCTTACGCGGTTCGCGCCATGCGGGAGGCGGGAATCGACATCTCGTCCCAGCAGCCCAAGCGCATTTCGGACGTTCCGCTGGGAGACGTCGACACCATCATTACGCTTTGCGCCGAGGAGGTCTGCGTGCTGCCCCCAGCCGGACTCACGCGTTTGAACTGGGCCCTTCCGGATCCTGCTGCCGCAACCGGCAGCGAGCAGGAGATCGAGGCCGCGTTCCGCAAAATCCGGGACGAGCTGCGCGAAAAAATCGAGGCGCTTGCGAACGTTGCACCGGCTCAGCCTTGACTCAACGCGCAAGGATCCGACCGCCCACAGCGAAAGCAAACAGGATGGCGAGGGCGGTCATGATCCAGACGATTGCAGGCCCGGAAGGCAGATCCGTGACCGTCGAGACGACGAGGCCCGCTCCGTAGCCCAGAATACCGAGTGCGTAGCCGACGCCGATGCGGTGGCGAACGACATGTCGCGTTGCCAGCGCCGGTGCAATGAGCGTCATGAACACAAGATATAACCCCACGAGTTGGACCGAAAGCGTCACCGCGCACGCGAACAACAGATAAAAGCCGATGCGTCCGATACGGTCACCAAACGAAAACCAGACCGCCAGCACCGTCGCATAGACTAATGCCACCAGCATCAGCCGGTTGGGGCTGACCCACAGAATTTGCCCGACCAGCAACTCCTTGAGATGCTCCCCGCCGTGCGGGTTGCTCGCAAGAAGCAAAAGCGCGCCGCTGGCGGCGAGCACGAAGCTCACGCCAATGATTGCTTCCTGGATCTCGGGCCACCGCTTTTCGGTCCACGTCAATGCGAGCGCCCCGGTCAATGCAGCCAGCAAAGCGCAACCCTGGACCGCCCAGCCGGACGGCTCCAACCCGAACCAGTCGGCGACGATTACGCCCAGCCCGGCGATCTGCGCGATCGCGAGATCGATGAAGACGATGCCGCGGTTCAGCACCTGGATGCCGAGCGGGACGTGTGTGGCGGTAACGAGAAGGCCCGCGATGAAGGCAGGCCACAGGAGACTGAAATCGATCGTGCTCATTTGACCGCTGCCAGCAGGCGCGCCAGCGTATCGTCGAACAGCCCGAAGAGATCCTGTGCTTTATCGCTGCCGCCTACCGTGAAGGGTAACGTCACCGCCGGAATTTTGGCCCGCTCGGCCAGCCATTCACCGGCCCTTGGATCGCTGTACGCGGAACGTACGATCGCCTTCGCCGGGTCCTTGGCGAGGCGCCCAAGCAGTCCGCTCAAATGGGCAGTCGTCGGCGGGAGGCCCGGCTTGGGTTCGAGTGCCGCAACCTCGCGCATCCCCAGCCACGCGATGAGATACGACATGTCCTTATGATTGACAACGAGCGGCGTTCCTTTGAGCGGTGCGGCCGCTTTCTCCCAGCGGACGATCGCCTGCTGCCAGCGATCGAGGAATGCTTTGGTTCGTGTTTCATGAGACCCGCCGTCCGCAGCATCGAGTTGCGCCATGCGTTGCGATAGCGCAGCGGCGATTCGAGCCAGGTTGCGCGGGTCGAGGTGGACGTGTGGATTGCCTGCCGCGTGGACATCGCCCTGCGCTCGATCGAGCCGTTGGGGGATCTCACGCATTTCGACGTGGCGTGCCGCTTCAAAATAGCCGGGTCGCCCATTCTGAATATTCGGGTTCCCGGATTGAGCGAGCACCAGTGGCAGCCATCCCGCTTCCAGATCCGCCCCGGTGCACACCACCAGGTCTGCGCCGCGGGCGCGCGCAATGAGACTGGGTCGCGCTTCGATGCGGTGTGGATCCTGCCGTGCGGTGGTGGCAACGTAAACGTTCACCTTGTCGCCACCCAGTTCCTTCACCAGCGCGCCCCATTCCGGTTCGCATGCGAAGACGTTGAGCGCTG
>DATFGD010000114.1:0-14809 GCA_035249725.1 Burkholderiales bacterium | reverse complement strand
TAGCGGGCGGTAGCCCGACCCAACACTAAACAAGGAGAAGCTCATGAAGATCCGCAGTCTTATCGTCGCTACGGCATTCGCGCTTGCCAGCAGCACCGCGTTCGCCGCCAGCTGTCCGAAACACATGAAGGCGATCGACGCCGCGTTGGCGAAGAACCCGAAACTTTCGGAACAGCAGATGCAGGACGTCAAGAAACACCGTGCCGACGGCGAGAAATTCCACAAGGAAGGCAAGCACAGCGATTCCATCGAAGCGCTCGCCAAGGCCGAAAAGATCCTCGGCATCTAGCGCATCGCGTTCATATCGAATATCCCCGCCCTCGGGCGGGGATTTTTTTGCTCAGCTTTTCACCACGGGATCGGCCGGCGGTCGCGAAAAAATCCTCCAGTCGGACCGTCATCCGGTAGCGTGGCCAGCCACACTGCGGTATCGGCGCCCTGCTCCACTGTGCGCGGCGCACTCGGCCCGCCCATGTCCGTTTTCACCCAACCCGGGCACATCGCATTGACGAGTATCCCTGTGCCTTTCAATTCCGCAGCGAGCGTACGCGTGAGCGCGTTGAGCGCCGTCTTGGACACGCGATAGGCCGGTGTGCCTACACCCATATCCGATAGCTGGCCCTGCCCGCTCGAGAGATTGACGATGCGCCCGTAGCCCTGTTTCTTCATCATCGGCACGACGGCCTGGGCGAGCTGCAGCGGGCCGAGGAAGTTCGTTTCCAGCGTATCGCGGAACGTCTTGGGCCGCGCATCGAGCACGCGCGAACCCGACGGGTCGAGCATGACGCCGGCATTGTTGACCAGCACATCGATGCGGCCGTGGCGCTCGGCAACATGCGCCGCCAAAGCCTTGATGCTGACCGGGCTCGTCACATCCAGCAGGTGGTAGTGAACCTCGGTTCCGGCTTCGCCCAGGGCCTTGATGGCGGCGCGACCTTTCGCCGCACTGCGGCTCGTGAGGACAACCTTCAGCCCGCGTCGCGCGAGCTGGCGGGCGATTTCCAGCCCGATGCCGCGATTGGCGCCGGTCACTACGGCTACGCGCGGATCCACCAAAGGTCCTCAGAGCTTACCGACCATGTCTCCCGGCCGCACCCACCGATCGAACTGCTCGGCGGTGACATACCCGAGCTCGAGCGCCGACGCCTTGAGCGTAATGCCCTTCTTGTGCGCGTTCTTGGCGATCGCCGCCGCCTTCTCGTAGCCGATATGCGGATTGAGCGCGGTCACAAGCATGAGCGATTCGTGCAGCAGCTTCTCGATACGCTCGGTATTCGGCTCGATGCCGGCAGCGCAATGTTGATCGAAATTGGAGCAGGCGCCGGCGAGCAAGTTCGCACTGTGCAGGAAATTGCGAATGACGAGGGGCCGGAAAACGTTCAATTCGAAATTTCCGGATGCGCCACCCACGTTGATCGCAACATCATTGCCGAAGACCTGGCAACAGACCATCGTCATCGATTCAGACTGGGTGGGGTTCACCTTCCCCGGCATGATGGAACTGCCGGGCTCGTTCTCGGGGATATTGATTTCACCGATTCCGCAGCGCGGCCCGCTCGCAAGCCAGCGGACGTCGTTGGCAATTTTCATCAGCGAAGCGGCAAGCGTCTTCAACGCGCCGTGTGCGTGCACGACGCCGTCGCACGAGCCGAGCGCCTCGAACTTGTTCGGTGCGGTGACGAACGCGAGCCCGGTGAGCTTCCCGAGTTCGGCTGCGACTTTGGTTGCGAATTCCGGATGGGCGTTGAGCCCGGTGCCGACTGCGGTGCCGCCGAGCGCAAGCTCGTAGAGATGCGGTAATGCTGCGGCGATATGCCGGAGGCCGTGGTCCAGCTGCGCGACGTAGCCTGAAAATTCCTGGCCCAGCGTGAGCGGCGTGGCATCCTGTAGATGCGTGCGTCCGATCTTGACGATCCGCATGAAGGCGCGGGCCTTGGCATCAAGCGTATCGCGCAAGCGCGTGACCGCCGGAACCAGTTTGCGTTCCAGCGCAATGACCGCCGCAACGTGCATGGCGGTCGGGAAAGTATCGTTCGACGACTGCCCCTTGTTGACGTCATCGTTCGGATGCACGAGCCGCGCTTCGCCGCGCTCGCCGCCCATCAACTCCGACGCGCGGTTGGCGAGCACCTCGTTCACGTTCATATTGGTCTGCGTGCCCGACCCGGTCTGCCACGTCACCAGCGGAAAATGCGCATCGAGTTCACCACGGAGCGCCTCGTCGGCCGCCCGGACGATCGCCTCTCCCTTCTTGCGTTCGAGCACCCCGAGCGCCATGTTGACGAACGCGGAGGCTTTCTTTACGAGGACCTGGGCGTGAACGACTTCGAGCGGCATGGTTTCGCCGGGGAAGGCGAAATGGTGGAGGCTGCGCTGCGTCTGCGCGCCCCACAGCCGGTCGGCCGGCACCTCGATATCGCCCATCGTGTCGTGTTCGATACGCACATTCTTTGCCATGGTGTTATTCCGGAGAAGGCTGTGGCCGCTACAGCAGCCGTTTCTGTTCGCCGCGCTGGTTGATCGCGTCCACGACCGTGAGCGCCGTCATGTTCACGATGCGGCGCACGGTCGAGCTCGTCGTCATGATGTGCACCGGGCGCGCGGCGCCGAGCAGGATCGGTCCGACCGTGATCCCGTCGCCAGCCGCAGTCTTCAGGAGGTTGTACGCGATATTCGCCGCATCGAGCGTCGGCATGATCAGCAGGTTCGCATCGCCTTTCAGGCGTGAGCTTGGAAATACCCGCATGCGTATTTCTTCGGACAGCGCGGCATCACCCTGCATTTCACCCTCGATTTCCAGACCCGGCGCCAGCGTTTGTATCATTGCGAGCGCCGAACGCATCTTCTGCGCAGTAGGCGTATCCGCCGCACCGAAGCTCGAATGCGACAGCAGCGCGACTTTCGGCGTGATGCCGAAGCGGCGTATCTCCTCGGCCGCAAGCAGCGTCGTCTCGGCGATCTGCTCGGCAGTGGGATCGAAATTCACGTAGGTGTCGCAGATGAAGATGGTTCGCCGTGGCAGGAGCAGCAGGTTCATCGCTGCATAGTGCTTGACGCCGGGCCGCTTGCCGATGACCTGATCGATGAACCTCAAGTGGCCGAGATAGCGCCCGAGGACGCCGGTCAGCATTGCGTCCGCCGCGTCCATGTGTATCAGCATCGCGCCGATCAGCGTCGGAAGGCGGCGCATGTCGAGCTTGGCAATTTCGGGCGATACGCCCTTGCGCGCGGCAAGGCGCAGATATTCGGTCCAGTACTCGCGATAGCGCAAGTCGTTACCCGGATCGACGAGTTCGAAATCCCGATCGATTTTTAGACGCAGGCCGAGACGCTGGATGCGCATCGCGATGACATCCGGGCGGCCGATCAATATGGGGCGCGCGATGGCTTCGTCGACCACCACCTGCGCCGCGCGCAACATGCGCTCGTCCTCGCCGTCGGCATACACGATGCGCTTCGGCGCCTGCTTGGCCGCATCGAACACGGGCTTCATGATGAGCCCGGAGTGATATACGAACTGGTTCAGCCGTTCACGGTACGCTTCAAAATCCTCGATCGGGCGCGTTGCCACTCCGCTCGCCATCGCCGCCTGTGCCACCGCCGGCGCGATCTTGCCGATCAACCGCGGATCGAACGGTTTGGGAATGAGGTACTCCGGCCCAAAGCTGAGATTCTGTTCGCCGTACGCCATCGCCACGATGTCGGATTGCTCCGCCTGAGCCAGTTCTGCGATGGCATGGACCGCAGCCAGTTCCATTTCATCGGTAATGGTGGTCGCGCCCGCGTCGAGCGCGCCGCGAAAGATGAACGGAAAGCATAGTACGTTGTTCACCTGGTTGGGATAATCCGAGCGCCCGGTGGCGATCACAGCGTCCGGTCGCGCAGTCCGAGCGATATCAGGCAGTATTTCGGGCAGCGGGTTCGCGAGCGCGAGTATCAGCGGACGCTCGGCCATCTTTTTCACCATCTCGGGTTTCAGCACGCCCCCCGCCGATAACCCGAGAAACACGTCGGCCCCATGGATGACCTCATCGAGCGTGCGCGCCGGGGTGTCGACTGCATACTGTGCCTTGTCCGCATCCATTTCCTCTTTACGGCCCCGGTACACGACACCTTTGATATCCGTGACGGAGATGTTTTCGCGGCGCAGCCCCATCTTCACTAGCAGACCCAGGCAGGCGAGCGCCGCAGCCCCTGCGCCGGAGACCACCAGCCGCACTTCCCCGATGCTCTTGCCGACGACTTTGAGTCCATTGAGGATCGCGGCGCCGACGATGATCGCCGTGCCGTGCTGGTCGTCGTGAAATACCGGGATCTTGCACCGGGCGCGGAGCTTGCGCTCGACGATGAAGCATTCCGGCGCCTTGATGTCCTCCAGATTGATGCCGCCGAACGTGGGTTCGAGGCTGGCGATGATGTCCACCAGCTTGTCCGGGTCGCGTTCGTTGACCTCGATATCGAAGACATCGATGCCGGCAAACTTCTTGAACAGCACGGCCTTGCCTTCCATGACGGGCTTCGCGGCAAGCGGCCCAATGGCGCCGAGGCCGAGCACCGCCGTGCCGTTGGTGATCACCGCGACCAGGTTGCCGCGCGCCGTATAGTTGCGCGCTTCGCCCGGGTCGGCTGCAATCGCCTCGCACACCGCGGCAACACCCGGCGTGTACGCGAGCGCAAGATCGCGCTGCTGAATGAGGCCTTTGGTAGCCGAAACCGAAATCTTGCCGGGGACCGGAAAGCGGTGGTATTCCAGCGCCGCTTTGCGCAGCTCTTCATCCATGAAGGAATGCCGTCTCAGTGGCGGGAACGATGAAGCCGGTCCAACGCTTCGCCTTCGAGGCGTTGGCGGAGCTTGCTCTTGTCGCACCGATTATACCGCAAGCGGTTGCCTTCTTCTCCGGAGGGTGTGGCCCGCTTCATCGTTTCAAAAGCCATAGAATTGTAAAACATTGTAAATCGAGGTCGGTATGCTGAAACAAAGTGAATTTGCGCAATGCCTAATTCATGTACAAATGGCGGGGAAGTTCGCCGCACAGCGAGAACGATATGACATATACGATGAAGCTCGGCCTTGCGCTCATACTGTCGGTGTACGCGGCCTTCGCTTATGCCGATCCACCGGGGCGTGCGGGACGGCTGAATTACGTGCACGGCACGGTATCGTTCGCCCCTGCGCCGGCTCCGGATGCGTGGTCTGTTGCGGTGGCGAACCGGCCGCTCACCGCGGGCGACCGGCTGTGGACCGATCGCGACGGCTATGCCGAGCTGCACGTCGGATCGACTGCCGTGCGGCTCGCCCCGCACACGAACCTCGATGTTCTGACGCTCGATGACGATACGCTGCAATTGCGCCTTGCACAGGGCGACGTCAACGTGCGCGTTCGCGATGTCTCCGACGACACGATCGAACTCGACACCCCCAATGGCGCGGTTCTGCTCGAAGAAGCGGGCAGCTATCGCATCAGCACTTCGGCAAACGGTGATACGACCAACGTGATCGTGCATTCCGGGCGCGCACATGTGCTCGCGCAGCACGGTTCCTTTTCCATTCGCGCGGGCCAGCATGTGACGCTGCGCGGTCCGGACGGCATGCCGTCGGAATACGTTGCCGCCCGCATGGATCCGTTCGACCGCTGGAGCGCGGAGTTGGATCGTCGGGAAGACGAAGTGCTGTCCACACGCTATGTTTCCCCGCGCATGACGGGATACGAAGACCTCGATGCGCATGGAACGTGGCGCACGATGCCGGAATACGGCGCAGTATGGGTGCCGAGCGTTTCCGCCGGCTGGGCGCCATACCGTCACGGCCATTGGGTGTGGATCGAACCCTGGGGCTGGACATGGGTGGACGATGCGCCATGGGGCTTCGCGCCTTTTCATTACGGAAGATGGGTTTGGCTCAACGGATATTGGGCTTGGGCGCCGGGCCCGCGCATCGCTCGGCCGGTCTATGCGCCGGCGCTGGTCGCGTTCGTGGGCGGATCGAGCTGGTCCGTGTCGATCGGCAGCGGACCTGCCGTCGGCTGGTTTCCGCTCGGGTGGCGTGAGCCGTACTTCCCGTGGTATCGGGCGAGCCCGACCTATGTGCGCAATGTCAACGTCACCCACGTCAAGAACATCAACATCTATAACAACGTGACGCGGGTCAATTACGTGAACCAGTCGCTGCCCCAAGCCGTCACGGTGGTGCCGAAGGAAGCGTTTGTCACGGCGCGACCGGTTGCGCGCTCGGTGGTTCAGCTACCGGCGGGGCACGCGACGCGGGCACCGCTCATCAAATCCATGCCGGCGGATCCCGTGGCCTCCAGCTTTGCCACACGCCGCGCCGAATCGCGACCGCCTGAAGCCGCGATCCGGCGCGAGGTCATCGGGGCACGCGCTCCGCGAGCACAGGCCGCGCCGCAAAACCAGTCGGCGTCGGATACGAACGCAGGTCGAAACGAAGGTCAGCGCGCCGGACCCGCACCGCGCGTGCGCGTCATCGAGCGTCAACGCGCGGATGCCGATGCGCCTTCTCGCGCGAACGCGCCGGCCGAAGCGCCGACGCGCGCCACCGCGCCTGACACCACGCCGCGCGCGCGAGGAGAGGCGAAGCCGCCATCGCGTCCGGCTCCACAAGCGCAGCAGGAGGCCGAACGTCGTGCGCGTGCGGCCGACGAGGCGCGCACGCAACGCGGATCCGGTGCACAGCGCAATGAAGCACAGAGCACCGAACCGCCGCGCGAAGCGCAAGCGCGAAACCGAGCTGCGCCGTCTTCACCGCAAGCGTCTCGAGCACAGCCGCAGGCGGAGGCCGATCGGGAACGGCACGCCGCGCCACGTGCGCAGCAGCCGTCTCGCGCGCAACCTCAGGCGGATGTCGAGCGCGAACGGCGCGCGGCACCCCCGCCCGCGGCTGCGCGGCCACAAGGAGAAGTCGGACGTCAACCGCGTGCTGAGCCTGATCCGCGCGCAGAACGACGCGCACCCCAGGCGGACCGGACGCCGCCGCGCAGCGAACCGCAACCGCGCCCGTCGCGGCGCAACGAGGCGGAGCCACCGCGAGAACGGAGGTCATCGCCCGGCGACAACCGTTCGCAACAACGCGAGCCGCGTTCGCAGGCTAAACCCGCGCCGCAAGCAGCCGCGCGCCCCGAGCCTGCGCGGCCACCGCGTCCGGCAGCGCAGGCAGCGCCTCAATCACAACCGCGTGCGAGTGCACCGCGTCCTGAGGCGCGCGGACCGCAAAACGCACCTTCTCCGCGTGCGGGTGGCGGGCAAGGTCGCGAAAACCGAAAACGCGACGACCGGTAACGCTGCAAATCGCGAGCGCGTTGTTGCGCTGCGGGGGCGCCATTGTGCTATGTTCACGGCTGTATCTCCCGCCGCACCGCAATGGCCGACCTTTCTTCCGCCGTCCGCAATGAGCTCTATCCGGAGATCGAGCCGTACGCGAGCGGCATGCTGGCGTTGGACGGACGGCATCAGATGTACTGGGAACAGTGCGGCAACCCGCGCGGCGAGCCGGTATTGTTTCTGCACGGTGGACCGGGCGCGGGTGCGGCGCCCGCACATCGGCGTTTCTTCGACCCGGCGTATTACCGCATCGTCATCTACGACCAGCGCGGCGCGGGCCGCTCAACGCCACTCGGAGAGCTGAAGGACAATACGACTCCGCATCTGGTTGCCGATATCGACGCGCTGCGCCGCGAACTGGACATCGAACGCTGGCTCATATTCGGCGGCTCGTGGGGCAGCACGCTGGCGCTGGCCTACGGCGAGGCTCACCCCGAGCGCTGCAGCGGCTTCATCCTGCGCGGCATCTTCCTGTGCCGCCGCAGCGAAATCGACTGGTTTCTCCACGGCCTGCGCACGTTCTTTCCCGAAGCATGGGGCACCTTCGCCAGGATGATTCCGCAAGAGGAGCGACGCGATCTGCTGGCGGCCTACTATCGCCGCCTCACCGATCCGGATCCGCAGGTGCACATGCCGGCCGCGCGCGCGTGGAGCACGTACGAGGGTGCCTGCTCGACACTGCTGCCGAGCCCCGAAACGGTCGCCTACTTTGCAAGCGACGTCGTCGCGCTCGGTCTCGCACGCATCGAAGCGCACTACTTCAGCCACGACATCTTTCTGCCGGAGAACGCGCTGCTCGCAAATCTGCACCGCATCCGGCATATTCCGGCGGTGATCGTGCAGGGCCGCTATGACGCCGTATGCCCCATCGTCACCGCCGATGAAGTGCACGACGCGTGGCCGGAAGCCGAGTACATCGTGGTGCCGGACGCCGGCCACTCGGCATGGGAGCCGGGCATCTGCACCCGGCTCGTAAAGGCCGCCGAAACATTCAAAAGCCGGCTGCGTTAACCCGCGCCGAGAACCTTCGCCGCCTTATTCACGCCGCGCGGCTCGACCCAGAAGATCGCGCCATAACGCCCGTTATCGACCGCGACCGCATCCATCGCAATCATATTGATGCCGGCATTGGCGAGCTTCTCGCAGATCTCCGCAATGGCACCGGGCCGGTCATCGCCCTGAGCGAGGAAAACGGTCTTGCGCGGACCGATCTTGAGCTTCAACTTGCGCGCGGCGTCCTTGAACTGAGCGGTGTCGGCCGGAATGAAATCGACCTGGGCGCGGCGGCCGCTGGGAAACCCGGTGAAGGCAACCAGGTTCACGCCCGCATCGCGCAGCGCGCCGAGCAATCGCGCACCTTCTCCGATCTTATGCGGCGTTTCCATGCTGAAGTAGTCGAGCTTGCGTATCGTGTCCATGCATCCTCCTTTACCAAATACTCCCCCGGTGAGGGCAGCGTAGCGGCAGCGAGCGCCGGCGTTTCAATCAGGTTTGTCTTTGGGCTGGCCGGCAGCAAGCGATTCGAACGCCGCTTTCTGCATTTCGAACGTCTTGATCGTCATATCGACAAAACCGAGATTCATCTTGAGCCACGACTCGATAGTCCGAAGCTCCACAATCTTCTTCTCGATTTCTTTCGGATCCAGAGTGGGCGTCATCAGTCCCGGAAACGGGAATGACAACGGATTCCACATCGTCTGCATGAATTCGAACACGTCCTTGGGCAGGTCCTGTTCCGCCATGCGATCTCCTTTGTAGCCGAATAGACCTATTATAGGAGTCGCCTCCAACGATTTCCCGTCGGTACACGCGAGATCACGGGGGACGTACGGACCGCTCCCGAATGTAGTGTCAGGCGGAGGGGCAGCCGCGGTATTGGCTGGGGTCTAAAGGCGTTTAGGGGGCGCCTCCCCAGCGACGGAGTGGTTGATCGTGTTAGCGAGCGGTTACTTTTTTCGTGCCGCGTCGCTTTCGATGGGTGAGTTCTGCGCCACTTTGACGGTGCTGCGCTTCGACTGGTTCACCACGCCCTGGAGACGCTTTTTCTCTGCTATGACTTTCGTCGAATAACCATCCTGCGCGTCGTCGGAGGCTCCTGCGTACATCTGGAGCGCGGTGGTCGTGCTGCCGGTGCGCCGCTCATACTCCTTGAGGATGCGGGAGCCCACCAGGATGTTGATGCGCGGATCGAAGACCGCTTGTTCGCCGCCGAACTCCTCCAACTTTTCGGGGTGGTATTTGGGGATTACCTGCATCAAGCCCTTCGCCCCTGCCACGCTCTCAGCGATGGGGTTGAATCGGGACTCGACCGCGATTACGGCGATGATGAGTAACGGGTCCAGCCCGAGCTGGTAGCCCGCCGCATGCGCGAACGAGACCAGATCGAAGGTGGCATCCTGCGAGACGCGATAGCGGCGCGCCAGGAATTCGGCCAAAACACGGTAGCGCCCGTCATTGGGATCTGCCCGCTGCTGTACGACCGGCTCGCTGGTTGGAGCGCCAGCGTCTTCCGCAGCCGATGCCGCACGCAAAAAGCCGACAGGAAGCACGCCGGCGAGTTTGTCTTCGAAGGCCTCGCCATACTGATCGCGCACGATAAGACCCAGTGCGACCGCGCTGCCAATCAGCCCCAGCACCGTCACGGCTTTCCACGTCCACCGCCGCAAATGCAGGGAGTGGGGTACCTGGAACAAGGCACGGGTGGATTTTGCCAACATGCTGACTCTCCTTTCTTCGTAGTATTACCGGCTCCGCATGTCTTGCCGCTACGGGGAGCTACCGACCCGTAGCAGAAACTGGTCCTGCCACGAAGGGGCCCGGGAAACCGCTGCTGAATGGGCCTGGATGGGACGGGCTGATTCTATTAGCCGGACGCCGTTACAGGCAACCGGCCAAAGGTCCCGCATCGGTACTTTTGGCCCGGCAGGAAATGATACTGCGTTGCAGCATCCATGCCATTGTATTGTTTTTTATGCCTTATGCGCTCGGTGCGGCGCCAAAGCCTGCGTCGCGCTGGAAAGTGTCGTGCCCTGATCTGCCACACCAAAAAGCAGTCATGCCGCTGCTCTTCCTGTACTGACGTCACCACAGGGCGGCCGTTCGCCGGGGATGCGGCGCCCGGTAAAAACTACACGATCAAATCAGCGAAGTGGAGCGACTCTTACCGGATAGGCGTTTCGGCTTGGCGGCGCGCCCACTCGCGCAGCGTGCGTTCGTAACGCTCCAGAGCCTCCCAATAGTGGTCATAAATGCACGGCTCGCAGCCACTTTGGCAGCACTCCCCTGGCTCAGGCTCGCGGGGAGGCTCGGGCTTGGGATCCGAGGTCAGATGGTTGGCACGTTCCGGCATCACCGCGTCCATTCGGGCGGAACGGCATGGTCTGGAAAGCGCTGCCTGAATTCGGCGAGCAGTGCATCGGCTTCCGCGGCGCGTCCCTCGCGCCGCAGTTCCAGGATCTTCTCGCCCCACTTCTCCGGCGGCTCGGCGGCATATTGACGGGCCAGCACACCCGGTGGCGTAGCGCTGTCCGCCTCCGCTCGGACAGATGATGCGCCCGGCCCTCGAGCCTCGAGACCTTGGTTGTAGCCGGCCTGATCACGATGCTGCGCCTCCGCCGGCGCTTTTGCGGCTGCGCGCGCTTGGGGCGCGTCGTCGTACTGCGAAGCGGGCTCCTGCACAGATCGTTCCCGTGCGGGCGCGGAACGCGGCGGCTCCACCGCCTGCTCGGGGACTGATTTTGGCAACTCCGGCACTACCGCCGTTTGTGGAGGCGTGGTTGGCGTTCCCTGCGCGTCAGCCAGAGTCTGCGGCAAGACCTGCTCTTCGCGCGGTTCGGAATCGTGGACGTCGGGACTCACTGCGACGATGCTCACGCTCACCACCACGACGGCCGCGAGCGCGAGCGGCAACCGCCACGCACGCAGCGGTATGCGCGGGCAGTGTCCGTGATCGATGTCGGCCACCGCCGTCCCGCCCGGCTGCGGGTCGAGCGCGCGAGAGCGCGCATCGCGCCGTGCTGCGGCGAGTATCACATCGTCGAGAATCTGCGGCGGCGCCTCGCGCGCGGCCTCGCGATACCGGCAGGCGAGTTGCGGATCGTACAGGTCGTCCGCGGCGTCCGGTCCGCGTGGTTGCTCGTTCATCGCCATTCGCTCATGCCCGATCGCAGTTTCGCCACCGCGTAACGCAGGCGGCTCTTGGCCGTCTCGCGGTTGACGCCGGTAGCCGCCGCAATCTCTTCGACACTCATGCCGCTCTCATGCTGGAGCACAAAAGCTTCCCGCTGTGCTGGAGGCAATGCCTCGATGAGCGCGATCAACCGGCCCGCGAGCGCCTTGCGTTCGTAATGCGCTTGCGGTTCCTCGCCGCGAGCAATTGCGGGTTCTTCGAGGCCGTCCTCGTCCAGCGGGACATTGGCCGCGTGCGCGTTCTTCCGATACTGGTCCACGAGGCGGTTATGCGCCAGGCGATAGAGATAAGTGCTGAACTTGGCGGTGGGTTCATAGCCGCTGCGAGCACGGATAAGGTTCATCCAGATGTCCTGAAACATTTCGGCGGCGGCTGCCGCATCACGGGACTGGCGCAATAGAAATCGGTAGAGGCCGCCTTTGTGCCGGCGATAGAGTTCCTCGAACGCCGCCACATCGCCGTCACGGTATTCGAGCATCAGCGTTTCATCGCTGCGATCCGCGTGCATGGCCATGGCGGCTTGGCAGTATGCGCGACGCTTGAACGGCCGGCAACTTGCGCCTGATGAGGCCGCCTGGCCCGACAGGCGCGCCGTTTCTGCGACAGCAGCACGACTAGCACGCACTTTCATCGCCCTGATGGAACGCCTTGCCGCATCGAATGCCTCTCTATTTGAACATTGAACGTTTGCCCTCGCGTTTCGGGGTTATCCGGTGCTTGCTTGAAAATAGCGAGGAGCGGCGTTTATACTCGCCTGACCCCCGATGGCCCCGTATCAGGGTGTCTTGCGCCCTGCGATTGCAACGGGAGTCGAGGCGGAGGAGGTCACCATGCCCAGGTTTTCCCCCGAAGCGATACGCACCATTGCTCTTGTCGGCCATGGCAACGCCGGCAAGACCACGCTCGCCGAGGCGCTGCTCCACAAGGCCGGCGTGATCGGCGCAATGGGCGCCGTGGAGAAAGGCTCCACGGTCTGCGACTTCGATGCGCTCGAGAAGAGCTACCAGCATTCGTTGAACGCGTCCCTGGTCCATATGCACCATCGCGATACGCGCATACACATCGCCGACACGCCCGGCCTGCCGGACTTCATCGGCCGCGCCATCGGCGTGCTGCCCGCCGTCGACACCGTTGCGATCGTCGTGAACGCGCAGAACGGAATCGAGATGATCACGCAGCGGATGATGCAATGGTCCGCCAGACGCAACCTCTGTCGCATGGTCATCGTCAACAAGATCGACGCGGACAACATCGATCTGCCCGGCCTCCTCGGGAAAATCCAGACGGCGTTTGGCAAGGAATGCCTCCCGATCAATCTGCCGGCCGAAGGCGGTAAGCGCGTCGTGGACTGCTTTTTCAATCCGTCCGGCGCGGCCGATTTCTCTTCGGTCGAGGCAGCGCACCAGGCGCTCATCGACCAGGTCGTGGAAGTGGACGAAGCGTTGATGGAGAAATATCTGGAGCAGGGCGATATCGAGCCGGAGCAATTGCATGCGCCGTTCGAAAAAGCGCTCCGCGAAGGCCATCTCATTCCCGTGTGTTTCGTGTCCGCGCGCAACGGCGCTGGCATAGGCGAACTGCTGGATATCTTTGTCCGTTTGATGCCCAACCCGACGGAAGGCAATCCGCCGCAACTGCTCAAAGGCGAAGGTTCGGCCGCGCAGCCGATCCATGCTGAGCCGGATCCCGCCAAGCACGCCATCGCCCACGTCTTCAAGGTCGTGATCGACCCATTTGTCGGCAAGGTCGGCGCATTTCGCGTCCATCAGGGCACGATTACCCGGGACAGCCAGCTATTCGTCGGCGACGGGCGTAAGCCATTCAAGGTAGGGCACCTGTATCTGGTTCAGGGCAAAGAGTTCGTCGAAGCCGATGGGCTCGTTCCGGGTGACATCGGGGCAATCGCGAAGGTGGATGAAATCCACTTCGACGCCGTGCTCCACGATTCGCACGACGAGGACCACATCCACATGGTCCCGCTCGAATTTCCGACGCCGATGCACAGCCTCGCGATCGTACCGAAGCGCCGCGGCGACGAGCAGCGCATCTCCGAAGCGCTCCACAAGCTTTCCGCCGAGGATCCGACTTTTCGCGTGGAGCATCACACGAGCTCGAACGAAACCGTGATCAGCGGCCTCGGCGATCTCCACATGCGCTACATCCTCGATCGCATGGGCAGCCAGTACCACGTGGAAGTCACGACAAAACCGCCTCGCATCCCTTACCGCGAGACGATCACGGCGAAGGCGGAAGGCCACCACCGCCATAAGAAGCAGACAGGCGGGGCCGGACAGTTCGGCGAAGTCTACTTGCGGGTGGAGCCGCTCAAACGCGGCGCAGGCTTCGAGTTCGTGGACCAGGTGAAGGGCGGCACGATTCCCACGCAGTTCATACCGGCGGTCGAAAAAGGCGTGCGGCAGGTGCTCGACGCCGGGCCGGTTGCGGGGTTTCCGGTTCACGACGTGCGCGTCATCGTATACGACGGCAAGCATCACCCGGTCGATTCGAAGGAAGTCGCCTTTATTTCGGCGGGGAAGCGCGCATTCATGGACGCAATCGGCAAGGCAAAACCGATCATCCTCGAACCGATCGTCAACATCGACATCACGGCGCCCGAAGCCAACATGGGTGATATCGCCGGCGACATCTCCGCCAAACGCGGACAGATCAGCGGCACCGACTCGGCGCAGGTCGGAACGCTTTCGATCAAGGGACAGGTGCCGCTCGCCGAGTTGAACAACTACCAGGCGCGGCTCAAGTCCGTCACTGCCGGGCAGGGCTCGTTCGCCGTTGAGCTGTCGCACTACGAGCCGGTGCCGCCGAACGTCCAGAAAGACCTCGCCGCCCAGCACGCCAAGACCGCGCACGCCGAAGAGGAGTAAGGCTGCGGACCTGAACTGCGCATGAAGCCGGCAAGTTAAGGCGGTAGTTCCGTGGACGACATCGTTCTTCGCGGGATGGCGAAGTGGCCCAACGTGCCGGCGGTCTACGGTTGGCTCTCGCTCGACCGGCGCGGCAACTGGCGCATCAAAGATGAGCGCATCAACAATCCCGCGGTGATCGCCTTTATCGGCCGCAACTACGAGCGCGACCCGGCCGGCTGCTGGTTCTTTCAGAACGGCCCGCAGCGCGTGTTTGCACGCCTCGAGTACACACCGTTCGTTTACCGCGTGACGAACCATGGGGATGCGCCGCTCGCACTGGAATCCCACACCGGCGCGGCCACCAACAGCATACGAAGCGCGTGGCTCGATGAGTCCGGCGTCCTGTTGCTCGAGACGGAAC
>DATFGD010000113.1:0-2252 GCA_035249725.1 Burkholderiales bacterium | reverse complement strand
GGTCACGAGCCAGCGCGTTGATCGGTTCGCGGTCCGAGAGGACGATCCGAGAATCAGGAGCAGCCGGCCTTCGATTGCCGATGGCCGCGCCATGCTCAGCGCCGCCGCGGGTATCCAGACCGATTGTGCCCGCGCCAAGTTGAGCAGCAAGCTCGCATACGCCGACGGCTTGGCGCCCAATCGCAACACTTCATCGTCACATGCGCGCTCGCGCTCGCGGGCGAGTGCGCTGGCCGCGTGCCAGATCAGCGGATTGAACCAGTGGAGGGCGCACGCGATCTGCGCGAGCGCGAGCGTCCGCCGATCGCCCCGGCGGATGTGCATCAATTCATGCACCAGTGCCGCGTGACGCGCTTCATCGCTCCATGTCGATGCCGACGGCGGCAGCATCACCACCGACCGCAGGAAGCCGGCCACATGCGGGCTGCCCTCACGATGCATTTCGCGAACGTCGACCTGCCGCCCGATACCCATGCGGCGGCAGATCTTTTCGGCTTCGTGGTGCCATTGACTCGGGCCGCGTCGCGATCGCCAGACAGAGACACCGCTCAACGCCCAACAGAACAGGAACCACAACAAAGTTCCAATGGTTCCAATGGCTCCAATCGTTCCAACGGCATTGTTCTGTTGGGCTCCAGAGTTCTCGGCACCAGCTACATCTGTAACCGCAGAGAGCACTGCCTTTGGAACCTCTGCAGCACCTGGCACCCTTGGAACGTTCGGAAGGATCGCGAGCGCCGGAGCGAACGAAGTGAGTATTGGCGCGAGCAGGACGCAGATGATGGCCAGATGCCAAACGAGATGACGCGTCGAAGGAGCCGCGCGCCGCAGCATCGCAGCAAGCGCCGCGGCCGCGATCAGGATGGCGGACGTTCGTGCGAGCAATTCGAGATCCATTACCGTCCTTCCTTCCGCGCACGCTCGATCAGCGCGGATAGCCGCTCCAGCTCGTCGTTCGAAAGCGACCCGGAATCCACCAGCGCGGCGGCGGCCTGCGCTGCGGAGCCGTCGAAAAACGTTGTGACGATACGGGTGAGGGCGGAGTTGCGCGCCCGCTCGCGCGAGACCGACGGCAGGTAGAGGTAGCGCGTGCCCTGCATCTCGTGTCGGGCGTGGCCTTTCTCTTCAAGTATGCGCAGTAAGGCCCTGACCGCCGAGTAACTCGGCGGATCGGGCAAGGCGTTGCGGACGTCGGCAGCCGTCGCCGATCCCCTGGCGTACAGGATGTCGAGGATTTGTCGCTCTCGTCGAGACAGCGGGTCGGTCGTGGCGGTCATGCTAAAAAATCAACACCTGCCAATTTTTTAGCACTTCGCCGTTGACAAAGCAATTACTTGCGCGGACCTAATTGGTCGCATATGCTGAAACTTCTGAAATGAGACTGATTCTCATTTCTATTCCTTGAGCACCCGGGCATGTTGCAAGCATTCGTGATCACGTTGCGCGAGGGACTCGAAGCGTTCCTCATTATCGCCATCAGCCTTGCTTATTTGCGCAAGAGCGGACGGCGCGAATTGATTCCGGCCGTGCACTGGGGCATTGCCTTATCGGTGCTGCTGAGCGTCGGCGCCGCTTACCTCTTCCAGCAGGCCTCGAACCAGGCGCTATGGGAAGGCATCCTCGCACTCGTCGCCGCGGTCTCGGTGGCGACGCTGACCGTGCACATGTGGCGCACGGCCAAGAAGATCAAGAGCGAGATCGAGGGCCATCTCCAACAGTCGACCGAGAAGACCGGCGCGGCAGCGTGGCTCGGTGTCTTTCTGTTCACGCTGTTGATGATTTCGCGTGAAGGCATGGAGACCGCGCTGCTGATGGGTACGCTGCTGACGCAGGTGCAGGCGATGTCGATTCTCGGCGGCGCCATTGCCGGCACGGTTGCCGCGGCGGGCGTGGCGATGCTGTGGTCGCGCTACGGGCATCGCGTCAACCTGGCGCTGTTTTTCCAGGTGACTGCCATTTTCCTGCTGGTCTTCGTGGCGCAATTGCTGATCTACGGTTTCCACGAGCTCACCGAAGCCAACTTGTTCCCGGGCAGCGAGGCGCTGCACTGGGCGACTGAGCCCTACGGGCCTGACGGCATTTACGGCCAGTATCTGACCTACATGCTCGTCGCCGTCCCGCTGGGCTGGCTGCTGGTGGCGATGCTGACCGGCTCGAGCCGGCCGCGGACGCGGCCCGCCGTTCCGGGTAGGGCCGCGTGATGTTGAATTGGGCCCAAGGCCCGTTTTTCAACAAAATGGTGTTTCAGGGAC
>DATFGD010000112.1:0-3221 GCA_035249725.1 Burkholderiales bacterium | reverse complement strand
GAGTTGAGCACGGCGCAGCAGCAACAGATCCTGGCGCTGCGTCGGGAATACGGACCGCCGGTCGATGCAATACGCGACCGTTTCGAGCGCGGTGATTCACTCTCGCGTGGGGACCGTCAGGGCCCGCCCCGTGAAGACAGTGCCCGAGCGGGCCGCCGCGCGCGCCCGGCAATCGTCGACAGCGTACGTGCAGGCCGGCGTCCGCCACGCGGTGATAGCATCCGGGGCAATCGGCCGCCGCGTCCAGACGGATTCCCCATGCGAGGAGACACTGCGGAGATGCGGGAACGTCGCGCGCAGATGGAAGCGCAGCGAAACGAATTGCTTACCCGTGTGCGCAGTATTTTGACCAATGCACAAAGGCAGCAGTTCGATCTGAACCTTCAGGAAATGCGGGAGAGGCGGTAACACAGTAACGGACGTGTACGTTCACGTTCACGTTGACGTGTACGAACTCCCTGCTCGCAACTGGTTAGTCCCTTTCGCACGCTCGGAAAGGCGATGACGGTGCGTTGCACGTGGCAGGAATTCCGTACACGTCAACGTGAACGTGAACGTACACGTCCGTTCTGCTTCAGTCGGAATAGATGCTGACTGCATAATCTGCAGGTCTGCGACTGCGGATTATGCACTTTTCGTTGGTCCGATTTGCACAAAGCATTGGCGTGCAACAACTAATTTCGAGTATAGGAGGTGCCTGAAGGGTCGGTGGAATCAACCTGAACCGGTGACTGACCTATGAGCGCGACCATCCAGCCGGCGACAATCCTGGTTGTCGACGACGAGAGCGGCATTCGAAGCTTCCTGGCCGATGTCCTGAGCGAGGCCGGGCATCGGGTCGAGACCGCCACCAACGGGCAGGATGCACTGCAGCGCCTTCAGGATCATCCCTTCGATCTTCTGTTTCTGGATCTGCGGATGCCCGGTGAATTGCAGGGCATGGATGTGCTGAAGCAGGCGCGGGCGCAGTGGCCCGAAACGCAAGTGATCGTGCTCACCGCGCATGGGACGATTGCGATGGCCGTCGAAGCGATGCGGCTCGGCGCTTTCGATTTTGCCGAGAAGCCGTTGGACAATCCAGCCGCGCTGCGGCGGCTCACCTCGCGCGCTATCAGTTGGCGCTGGTCAGCACCACCGCGTAATTATCTGGGCGGCTTGAGCGCAGAACCGGACTCGATCAAGCCGCGCCGTTGGCTCAGCAATTTCCTGTGGCAGCTGCGACGGCGTCACGTGTACCAGGTGGCTGCCACCTATGCTGCAGCCTGCTTCATCGTGCTTCAGACTGCGGAGCTGATCGGCAATGCCGTGGAAGTGTCGAGCTGGTTCTATCCGGTCATCACCGGTGTAGCGCTGGCCGGTTTTCCGATCGTATTGGCGCTCGGCTGGATTTACGACATCACTGTGAATGGTGTGACCCGTACACGATCGGCCAGCAAGGCATGACCAAACGCAAGAGTGCCGTTGGCCGGCTGGGCTGGCTGGCTACGACGCTGCTGCTGGCGATCGTACTGGTATTCAGCTCGTGGTCGAACTACCGCAGTGCAGTCGCGGCCGCGGGAACGGTCACGCGCGGACAATCGGAACTGCTGGAGTCGGCGCTGCGCCCGCTGATCCCGCAACCTGCCGACGATTCGCTCGCTGCCGAGAACCTGGTCGCATTCGTAACTGCGCACGAAGGCGCGGGTGTGCGCTACGTTGCCCTGCTCGAGCCCGACGGACGCGTGAGTGCAAGTGCGGGCAGCCCGGAAGTACCGACCGCGTTGCCTCCGCAGGACTCGGCACCGTCGCCCGGTCAATACACGGTCGATGTCGGCGATCGCGTTCGCGTCTACTTCGTACGGCCACGCCCGTTTGGTCCGCCGCCTGACGTCTTGCGAGGCGATCGCGGCAACAATCGCTTCGACGAACGGGGCGGCGGGCGCGACCGTGACCGTGACCTGCGCACGACAGCGATGCGTCCAGGCATGCCGCCGCAGCCCGGTGAGCCGCGCCGCATGCGCTCATTCCATTATGCGCTGATCGAATTCGAACCGGTAATTGCCCAGGGCCTGGTGGCGAGCGCCGAGCGGTCGTTCCTGCTCACCTGTATTGGTGCGAGCATCCTGACGCTGGCCGCGCTGTTGTTCTGGCGCATTTCGCAGAAATACGACCACGCGCGCGAATACCTGGAAAGGCAGAAGCGACTGAGTGTGCTGGGTGAAATGTCCGCCGTGCTCGCCCATGAGATCCGCAATCCGCTTGCCTCGCTCAAAGGCAATGCGCAATTGCTGGCGGAACGATTGCCTGAAACGTCGAAGGAGCACACGCGCGCACAACGGGTGGTCACGGAAGCGACCCGCCTGGAAGCGCTCACCACAGACCTGCTCGATTTTGCCAGGACCGGTCCGGTCGAGCTGCGGGCGGAGAACCCTGTGTCTGTACTGCAGAACGCGATCTCCGATGTAGACGAACAAGGGTTCGTTGTTGATGCAGCGGGAGCGCCTGCCACCTGGCAGATCGATGCGAATCGCATACGACACGCGCTGGTCAACCTGCTGCAGAATGCGCGGCAGGCATCGCCCCAGGGCAGCGCGAAGCCGCGAGTTTCCGTGCGCGGCGATCAGAATCAGCTGGTCTTCGAGGTGCGTGATTTCGGGGCCGGCCTTCCGGGAGGCACAGCCGAACGGATATTCGACCCGTTCTTTACCACGCGCACCAGTGGCACCGGCCTGGGACTGGCCGTGGCGCAGCGTGCGGCCGAGTTGCACGGTGGCCGGGTGACCGCGCACAATCACGTGGAGGGCGGCGCTGTATTCCGGATCGAGCTGCCGCGTAACGCAGGACAGTAATGGCAAAGATCCTGGTAGTCGACGATGAAGAGGGCATCCGCTCCTTCATCGCGGATGCATTGGAAGACGACTCGCACGAAACCCAGCAGGCGGCCGACGGCATATCCGCGCTGCATCACCTGCACGCGCGCTCGTTTGATCTGATGATCACGGATCTGCGCATGCCGGGCGGACTCGACGGCATGGACCTGGTCCGGAAAGCGCGGGCCGACCTGCCCGAGATGGAAGTGATCGTACTGACTGCGTTCGGCACGGTCGAAGCCGCCGTCGAAGCGATGAAGCTCGGTGCATTCGACTTCCTCCAGAAGCCACTGAGCAGTCCCACAGAATTGCGTTTGCTGGTAAGCCGTGCACTCGAGCGGCGCCAGCTGCTCACCCTCAAGGCTGCGGGCG
>DATFGD010000111.1:0-5552 GCA_035249725.1 Burkholderiales bacterium | reverse complement strand
TGCAAGAGCCGCAAACAGCAGCAGTGAGCGGCTCAGCACTGCACCACCCCGTCGCCTGCGGCGCCACCCCTCCTAATGAAGGAGGGGAAAAATATTGCCACGCGGCTTGCCGCATTCTCCCCGCCTCCGATGAGGAGGGGTGTCAACGGTGTTGACGGGGTGGTGGAGGACAGCACGCGTGGTCAAACCACGAACAAGTCGACGAATTCGTTGACCGGCATCGCCTCGAGCCGTGCCTGATTGCCGCAAACCGCCAGTATCGCCGCGCGCTGCTTCTCCGCGAATCGGCGCGCCAGATTGGTCCGGAACTTGGCTTCGAGCTGCGGAATGCCCTCCTTGCGCCGGCGCCGGTGTCCCAGAGGATATTCGACCGCCACCTTGTCGGTGTGCGTGCCGTCCTTGAAGAAGACCTGGATTCCATTGGCGATCGAGCGCTTCTGCGGATCGAGATAATCGCGGGTCCAACTCTTGTCTTCGACGCACTTCATCCTGGCGCGCAGCTTGTCGACGCGCGGATCGCCCGCGACATCATCCTCGTAATCGGCCGCAGTCAGTCTGCCCTTCATCAGCCCGATCGCGCTCATGTACTGAATGCAATGATCGCGGTCCGCCGGATTGTAGAGCGGTCCCTGCTTGTCGATGATGCGGATCGCCGATTCGTGCGTTGTGATGACGATGCGGTCGATGTCCTCGAGCCGGTCCTTGACCTGGGGATGGAGCTTGATCGCGCACTCGACCGCGGTCTGCGCGTGGAATTCCGCGGGGTAGGAGATCTTGAACAGCACGTTCTCCATGACATACGAGCCATAGCGGCGCTTGAGGCTGAACGGCTTGCCCTTGAATAGCACGTCGTAAAACCCCCACGTCTTTGCCGTCAGCGCCGAGGGATAGCCCATTTCGCCTTTGAGCGCCATCAGCGCAAGGCGCACCCCGCGGCTCGTCGCGTCCCCCGCCGCCCAGGACTTGCGCGAGCCCGTGTTCGGCACGTGGCGATAGGTACGGAGCGACTGGCCATCGATCCACGCGTTCGACACCGCGTTTACGATCTCGTCACGCGTCCCGCCCAGCATCTCAGTGACGACCGCAGTGGAGGCGACCTTGACCAGTACGACGTGATCGAGTCCCACGCGGTTGAAACTGTTCTCCAGCGCGATTACCCCCTGAATTTCGTGCGCCTTGATCATTCCGGTCAACACGTCCCGCATGACGAGCGGCTTTTTCCCCGCGGCCACAGCATTGCGCGACGCCCAGTCGGCCGCGGCGAGTATCCCGCCCAGATTGTCCGACGGGTGGCCCCATTCAGCGGCAAGCCAGGTGTCGTTGTAATCCAGCCAGCGGATCATTGCGCCGAGATTGAAGGCAGCCATCACCGGGTCGAGCTGGAAGGAGGTTCCGGGGACCTTGGCGCCGTTGGGCACAATCGTGCCGGGCACGATGGGACCGAGGAGCTTGGTGCACGCGGGAAAGGAGAGCGCCTCGAACCCGCACCCCAGCGTATCCATGAGGCAGAGCCGCGCCGTGTTGTACGCTTCCTTGCTCTTTACCGCATAGCGCGCGACGTAATCGGCGATGTCTACGAGTACCTTGTCCGGCTTGGGCCGAATATTCGAGATGGGTGACGACATTATTGTTTGTTTCCTTTAAAAAGCTGAACCGCCAAGGCCGCCAAGAACGCCAAGGATTCAAAGCATCAATAGCGTCACGCTAGGGCGGTTCGATATTACTTGCCCTTCTTCGCCGCGCGATCGCGCTCCGCGAGCGGCGCGAAATGGCGACCTTCCGGGCCGGTATAGACCGCGGTCGGGCGAATGATCTTGTTGTCGATGCGCTGCTCGATCACGTGTGCGGCCCAGCCGCTCGTGCGCGCGATGACGAAGATCGGCGTGAACATGGGCGTCGGAATGCCCATCCTGTGGTACGACACCGCCGAGAACCAGTCGAGGTTCGCGAACATTTTCTTCTCGCGCATCATCACCGCTTCGATGCGATCGGCAACGTCGAACATCTTCATGTCGTCCGCATCCTCCGACAGCGTGCGCGCGAGCGCCTTGATGATCTGGTTGCGCGGGTCGGCGATGGTGTAGACGGGATGGCCGAAGCCGATCACGACCTCCTTGTTGCGGATGCGTGCAACGATATCGCTCTCCGCCTCGTCGGGTGTCTCGTAGCGGTTCATCACCTCGAAACCCACTTCGTTCGCGCCGCCGTGCTTCGGTCCGCGCAGCGCGCCGATTGCGCCGGTCACCGCAGAATGCATGTCCGAGCCGGTCCCCGCCACGACGCGCGCCGCAAACGTGGACGCGTTGAATTCGTGCTCGGCGTACAGGATGAGCGACGTGTGCATCGCTCTCACCCATAGCGGCTTGGCGGGCCGACCATGGAGCAGATGCAGAAAGTGGCCGCCGATCGAATCATCGTCGGTTTCGACCTCGATGCGCCGCCCGCCGTGGCTGTAGTGATACCAGTAGATCAGCATCGAACCGAACGAAGCCATGAGCCGGTCTGCAATGTCGCGCGCCCCGGGAAGGTTATGGTCTTCTTTCTCCGGCAGTGCCGCGCCGAGCGCCGAGCAGCCGGTGCGCATGACGTCCATCGGATGCGCCGCAGCGGGAATCTGCTCCAGAACGTTGCGCACGACCGCGGGCAGGCTGCGCAACGGCTTCAGCTTGAGCTTGTAATTCTGCAGCTCGGCGGCATTGGGCAGTTTGCCGTGAACGAGCAGATACGCGATCTCCTCGAATTCGCACGCATCGGCGATGTCGAGGATGTCGTAGCCGCGATAGTGGAGGTCGTTGCCGCTGCGACCGACGGTACACAGCGCGGTGGTCCCTGCGGCCACGCCCGAAAGCGCGACCGATTTCTTCGGTTTGAACCCGGTGCCGGATTTTTCTCCGTTCATACGCCGCTCCCTGGAAATGCCGTTCGTGCTGAGCTTCGAGCCTGTCCTGAGGAACTCGAAGGAAAGCATGAACGGGATCTGATATGTAACGAACCAAGCCGTCGGCCGTTGCCTTTCCTTCGTCTATCGTTAAGGCCCGGTGCGAACGGCCGCCTTGTTTACCGCATTTTCAGCCGAGCAACTGACGGATGGAGTCGCGTTCCTCGTGCAGCTCCTTGAGCGTGGCCTGCATGCGGGCGCGGCTGAAATCGCTCACCTCGATGCCTTTGACGATCTCGTACCTGCCGCCTTTACACACTGCGGGATATCCGTACATCACGCCTTCGGCGATGCCGTAGCTCCCGTCGGCGGGCAGACCCATGCTGACCCAGTCGCCCTCGCGCGTGCCGTGAACCCAATCGCGCATGTGATCCATCGCGGCATTCGCGGCGCTCGCTGCCGAGGAGAGTCCCCGCGCATCGATGACCGCAGCGCCGCGCTTCTGGATCGTCGGGATGAACTCCTTTTCGAGCCATCCCTGGTCGTTGATCAACGGCCACGCCTTCTTGCCGTCCACCTCAGCCTGAAACAGATCCGGATACTGTGTGGCGGAGTGATTGCCCCAGACCGTCATCTTGCGCACGCTCGCGACCGGCTTGCCGACTTTCTGCGCAAGCTGGGTCAACGCGCGGTTGTGATCGAGCCGCATCATCGCGGAAAAATTCGACGGTTTCAGCCCTGGCGCATTCTTCATCGCGATGAGGCAGTTGGTGTTCGCCGGATTGCCCACGACCAGCACCTTGACGTCGCGCCTGGCCACTTCGGAGAGCGCCTTGCCCTGCGGCGCGAAAATTTTCCCGTTCGCTTCGAGGAGATCCTTGCGTTCCATGCCCGGACCGCGCGGCCGCGCGCCGACGAGCAACGCCACATCCGCGTCTTTGAACGCGACCATCGGGTCCGAAGTAGGGACGATTCCGGCCAGCAGCGGAAATGCGCAATCGTCGAGCTCCATCATCACGCCCTTGAGCGCTTTCTGCGCCTTCTCGTCGGGGATTTCCAGCAATTGGAGGATGACGGGCTGATCCTTGCCCAGCATTTCGCCGCTGGCGATTCTGAAGAGCAGGCTATAGCCGATCTGCCCGGCCGCGCCCGTAACCGCTACACGCATGGACGATTTCATGTATCGAGGCTCCTGGACTGTAGAAAGCGATTTCGTTGAGCGGCAGGGAGGCGTAAAGATGCGTGGGCAGCCCGGACAACGCGCATAGCCGTCAAACCATGGATGATAACGAACCTCGCCTTTTGATGACAAGGTTACCGTCAGGTGATCCGGCGCAGCGCTCAACGGCAGCTTAAGCGCCGCGCGATGCTTCTGCGGTGCAGCGAAAGCTGATAAAATCGTGATGCTTTCCGTACGAGGATCGCGCGCCTTCTGCAGTTCGCTGAGCGGGATTCCACGGGTTCGTGTATCCAAAAAAGAACATTCATCAGATGGCCAGGCCCAGACCGAAATACCTCGATTTATTCCGTATCCGGTTGCCGCTGCCGGCATTGGTCTCGTTTCTGCATCGAGTGAGCGGCGCGCTGCTGTTTCTGCTCCTTCCCCTCATGCTGTGGCTGTGGCAGCAGAGCCTCGCCACGCAACAGTCTTTCGATCGCTTCAGTGCCGTCGTCGCGATGCCGCTCGTCAAGCTCGTGCTGATCGGTCTGCTGTGGGGCTATCTGCACCACTTGTGTGCGGGCATCCGTCATCTTGCGCTGGACGTGGACGTCGGAACCGATCTGCCGGCCGCGCGTGCCAGCAGCGTCGTCGTGCTGGCCGTCAGCATCGGGCTTACGTTCGCGATCGGGGTGGCGCTATGGTGAGACGCGAAGTGGTCGGTGCGCACTACGGCGTGCGCGACTGGCTCGCGCAGCGCGTGACGGCCATCGTGATGGCGGTCTATACGCTGCTGTTTGTGATCGCGCTCGTGCGTCTGCCGCAGTTCGACTACGCGCACTGGCATGCGATGTGGACGGCGCCGTGGATGCGCTACGCAACGCTGCTCTTCGTCCTGAGCCTGCTGTATCACGCGTGGGTCGGCGTGCGAAACATTTTCATGGACTACATCAAGCCCGCGGGATTGCGCCTCGCACTCCACGTCGCGGTGATTCTCGCTCTGGCCTGGTATGGCGCCTGGGCGGTGCAGATTCTTTGGGGGCTGTGAGCGATGGCGGTTGCACGCAGAATGTTTGACGCCGTCGTGGTCGGGGCGGGCGGCTCGGGGATGCGCGCTGCGCTCGAACTCGCGGAAGCGGGGCTGCGGGTCGCGGTGCTCTCCAAGGTGTTCCCGACGCGCTCACATACCGTCGCGGCGCAGGGCGGTGTCGCGGCGTCGCTCGGCAACGTCACCGAAGACAACTGGCACTGGCACATGTACGACACCGTGAAGGGCGCCGATTATCTCGGCGATCAGGACGCGATCGAATTCATGTGCCGCGCCGCGCCCGAAGTGGTGTACGAACTCGAGCATTTCGGCATGCCGTTCGACCGCACGCCGGACGGGCGCATCTATCAGCGGCCGTTCGGCGGCCACATGCAGGGCTACGGACGCAATCCAGTCGAACGCGCGTGTGCTGCGGCCGACCGCACCGGGCACGCGATGCTGCATACGCTCTACCAGCGCAACGTGCG
>DATFGD010000110.1:0-3482 GCA_035249725.1 Burkholderiales bacterium | reverse complement strand
GCGTGACTTCTCCCTGCGCGATGGCCGAACCCAATCCGGGTGTGGCGTTGATCAGCATGTTGCCGTCCGCCGTCTGGCTCAGCCCGCCGCCGGCGGCTTGTGCGGCGACCAGCGGCTGCACCAATACGGCCATGGCCGTGGTTGCAGGATCGATGTCGTGGGTTGCCATGTAACGCAGGACGCGCGTAGACCACAATGCGGCCCAGCAAGCACGGACGGCCACGAGAAAATCGGTCTCGCTCTCGAGACCGAGATAACTCTCGAACTGGCCCGCGAAGCTCGAGCCGTAACGGTCTTCCACCAGCGCCGACGAACGCACGACGACCGGCGCGGCGCACTGCGCTGACAGCGTCCGATACGCTTCGAGCATCGGCGCCAACACTTCGGGCGCGATAGGGCGCTCCATCAGACCGAGCTTCATGTCGAGCGCACAGCGCCGCGCACGCGCGGGATCCCCGTTTGCGAAGACGCCTTGCGCTGCAGCGTCGAGCCCGGTTGCGGTCAGCTGCGCGCGGTATGCCGCCGCATCGATGCAGACCCCGTCGGGAATGGGAAAACCCGCATGTCCGAGCGTTGCCAGATTGGCGGCCTTCGGACCGAAACGATGCGCCTGAGCCGCCTCCACGGCGTCGAGCGAAACGACAAGATGCGCCATCTACGGCTCAGCGTCCCTCGAGCTTGCCGTAGGTTGCGTATCCCGGCATCGGATCGACGACCGTGATCTGCTCGACGGGGAAGTTGGATACGATCTCGATGCTGTCCTTGTGCACGATCAGCATCTCCTCGATGCGCACCCCCCAGGCATGCGGCTTGCCATGCTGCGTCTCCAGTGCGAACACCATGCCTTCCTGAATGTCGATCGGGTGGTCGAGCGACCAGATGCGGGAAATGACGGGTGGATCGTACTGTGCCAGGCCCAAGCCATGGCCCCACAAGTTCGCGGCGGCTTGATCCTCTTCCTCGTAGCCCCAGGTTTCCTTGGCGGAGGGCCACTTCATCGCGATGTCGCGGGTGGTGACGCCGACTTTCACCGCCCGGATCGAATCGTAGAGCCACTTGAGCGCCGTCGCATAGTAGTCCTTCTGCTCCTGCGTCGGCTCCTTGCCCACGATGTAGGTGCGGTAGTAGCACGACTTGTAACCGTTCCACGTCAATGCGGCGAGGTCCATGAATACGATGTCGCCCGGCTTGATGATGCGATCCGAGAAGTTGCGCCAATTCGGCCAGGTATTGAGGCCCGAGGATACGATCACATCCTCCACATCCTCCATGCCGGGGATGTTGTAGAGGAATTCCATGATATGCGCCGTCAACTGGTTTTCGGTGAGGCCGGGCTTCAGGAACTTCATGAACTCCCAGTGCGCCGCGTCGCCGATCGCGCCTACCATGCGGATGCATTCGTGCTCGTCCTGGTTCTTGACTGCGCGCGCCTCCATCATCGGCGACATGCCGTCGGCCCAGTCGATCTTCGCGTCCTTGAAGATCTGGATCATGTTGATGTCGATAAAATCGACGCCGAGTTTCTGGCCGTCGACGCCGCTTTTTTTCATTTCCTTCTTGATCGCGTTGGTGAACTTCGTCACCTGCTGCAGTGAGGCCGGACCCGCCGCGCCCTTGATCCAAGCGTACGAGTAGCGGATGTTCTCCTTCGGTATCCAGGGCGAGTGCTTCGCAATGTGCATTCCGATATCGCCCTGTTCGAAGAGCACGGGTGCGTCGTCGCCGCAAAGGAGGGCATAGCGCAGCCCCGGTTTGAGTCGGTTCCAACCGGGCGTGAGCGTGCTGGTGATGTAGCGCACGTTCTCATCGTACATGCACAGCACGGCACCCAGGCCATGCGCCTTCATGCGCGCGCGTGCACGCTCCAGACGATACTTGCGCAGGCGATCCCAGTTGATGCGTTCCTGCCAATCGAGACCGACCATGCCGACATTTGCCATGACTCCTCCGTTAGATGCGAATCAGAATCGAAACTCTGCTCTGCGGTGTCGCGCCACAACCTGCAATGGCGTTCGAAGCGGATGTAATGAACCGGGATTGATCTTTGCGAAATTTAGCACGGCACATCGAAAAAGACCATCTATTCAGTGGGGATCTTCGCGTCCCGTATTACTTTTCCGAAGCGTTCGGTCTCCTTCTTCAGAAAGGCGACGAAGTCGGCCGGGGACTTGCTCGACACGATCGTGATGCCCGAATCGCCGAGGCGCTTGACGACGCGGGAATCCTTCATCATTTCCGTGCTGACTTTGAACATCGTGTTCACGATGGGTTGCGGCGTCCCTTTCGGCAGGAAGATTCCCTGCCACGAGCCGACCACCATGTCGAGGCCCTGCTCGCGCATAGTCGGGACTTCGGGATAAGCGGGATTGCGCTCGGGCGAAATCACGCCCAGCATGCGCACACGGCCCTGCTTGGCGAAGTTAACGGCAGAGGAAAAGGTGACAAACATGATCTGTACTTCATTTGCGAGCAACCCGATCATGGCCGGACCGGCACCCCCTTTGTAATTCACCTGCACCGCATCGGTCGCGGTCGCGCGCAGGAACTGGATCGTTTCCAGCGTATTGGCGCTGCTGGGTGCGGGCGCGCCGTAATTGAGCTTGCCCGGATTGGCTTTCATGTGGGCGATCAATTCCTTGATACTCTTCGCAGGAATCGACGGATGCACCACCGCGGAACCGGGAACGTCCACCACCTGCGTGACCGGAATGAGGTCCTTCAACGGTCGGTAGGGAAACTTGGTGTAGTAGTTGGGGTTGATCGCCATGGTGCCGATGTTGCCCAGCAGAAAGTTGTAGCCGTCGGGGTTTGCCTTTACCGCGAGTTCCACGCCGATGTTGCCCGCCGCCCCGCCGCGGTTGTCCACCACGACCTGTTGTTTGAGGAGGTCCGCCATGGCGGGCTGGATGATGCGGCCCACGGTGTCGGAGGCGCCGCCGGGCGCAAACGGCACGATCATGCGCAGCGGCCGATTGGGGTAATCGTCGCTCGATTTGCCTTTGGCTTGCGCCAACACTTCCGCAGCCGGAATAAGAATAGTGGCCAGAACCGCGGCCAGAACAAGACGGTGGCATGTCACGATCGTATGCTCCTGGTTATGCGTTTGGGTGTTTAGATTGCTAGCTGCTTGGGATAACGGGCAACAGCATGTATGACGCCGTGCTGCCGCCGGTATAGACGGTATTCTGGCCGTTGTTGTAATCGGCACTATAGTGCGTATACGGCGCGCTGCCAACGCCATCACGTGGCTGGACATCGAGACGGATGCGGTGGCCCTTGCGAAACACCATGCACGTCGGCCAGATTTCGACCTGGAGTTGCACGATTTCTCCGCGCTTGAGCCACTCCCGCTCGTCGTGTGAATGATACGGCCGGTAGGGTAGCGAGAGCGCAGTGTCCAACTTGCGGTGCGAGGCGCGCAACCAGCCCTTGGCGACCGGCACCGGTTGCTGCTGCTGCCCGACTTCCCATACATCCTTGCC
>DATFGD010000109.1:0-2033 GCA_035249725.1 Burkholderiales bacterium | reverse complement strand
GGTGCCGCGCGTGCACAGCGACGGACGCCTCATCGATCCTGCGACGCGCAAGCTCATGCACACGACGATGCAGACCTTGGGTCGGGTCGCCATCATCGGTGGCCTGGTGGCGGTCGCGATGATCAATCTCTACGTTTTTTCCGGCGTGCAGGGACTGCCGGAAGCGCAAATGGCACGCATCTATCGCGACGTTTATCTCATGGCGCTCGTCATACCGGGGATTTCCGTGCTCGGCGTGGTCATCCATTCTGTGCTCAAGGCCCGTCGCGTCCGGGCGCTGATTGCGCAAGGCAGGAGTCGCGAAGAGGCGGCACGTCTTGTCAGCGAACCCGGGGAGCGGCCCTCGCCCAACTGGTGGATCCTTGGAGGGAGCCTGCTCTTCGTTGTCTTTACGCTCAGCATGGGCCTGAGCCCGCTGCCCCATAGCCAGGAAATCATATTCGCCGGCTCGTTCGCCATCATCACGTTTCTGATCGCCAAGCTCACGCGCGAGCTGGACCCATCGGCGCGGGCGACCCTGTTGGGAACCGCCATCGTGATATTCGTTTTTCGGGCGATCCCGACCCCGGGCCCCGGTGTGACATGGTGGATGATCGACGTACTCGGCTTCGATCAGCAGTTCCTCTCGGTGCTCTCGCTCATATCGAGCGCGCTCACCCTTGCCGGGATGTTCATCTTTCGCCGCTTCATGGCCGAGCGCTCGATCGCTTACGTCGTCGGCTTTCTCACCGTTATCGGCACCGTGCTCGCCGTGCCGATCGTCGGCATGTACTATGGACTGCACGAGTGGACCGCCGCAGTGACCGGTGGCGTAGTCGATGCGCGTTTCATCGCGCTGGTCGATACGGCGCTTGAATCGCCGCTCGGACAGATCGCCATGATCCCCATGCTGGCGTGGATCGCCAATGCGGCACCGGCGAATCTCAAGGCGACCTATTTTGCCGTGATGGCCTCATTCACGAATCTGGCCCTGTCGCTGTCTCAGCTCGGCACCAAATATCTCAACCAGGCGTTCTACGTCGCGCGCGAAGTGCGGGATCAGGCGACGGGAGCCGTCAGTGTGCCCGCCGACTACAGCGATCTCGGCACGCTGCTGATCGCGCAGATGTTGATCGGCCTCGCGCTGCCGCTCGCCGCAATTGCGTTTGCACGCCTGACACGCTTCAAGAGCGCCTGACAATCAACGTCGTTAAGGTGACTGACGCCGCTCTGCCCTCACCCCCACACTCCCGCAGTGCGGACAAGGGGAGCGGTGCGGACGGTTGTTGACCATTTGCACAAAGATCAATAGGAACGAAAGGAGAGCCGCATGGCGGTTTCGCATGAAGTCGCACCCGCGTTCAGAGCGCCGCCGTTGAGCTGCGACTGCCACTTCCACGTTTTCGGACCCGCAGCGCACTATCCCTACGGCGGCGATTTGCGCTACCCGCCGCCGCTCGCGCCCTTGGCTGATTACCTTGCGCTCGCCCGCCGGCTCGGGTTCGAGCGGTTTGTATTCGTCCAGCCCAGCGCGTATGGACGCGACAACGCCTGCATGCTCGATGCAATGCGTCAGGCGGGCGCGAGTTGCCGGGGCATCGTCGATGTGGACGAAAACGTTCCGGATGCGGAACTGGAGAGACTGCACGCCGTGGGGGTGCGGGGCGTGCGCATCAATGTTTCTCCAGTGAAGCCGCCCGAAGCCGGCTTTGCGGCCAAATTGCGCCCGCGCGTCCAGCGCCTCGATGCGCGATGCGCCGAGATCGGCTGGCAACTCGATTTCCTGCTGCCGGGGTGGCTGACGAGCGAGCTGATGGGGACGCTCAATGAATTGAAGTCACAATTCACGCTGGCGCACATGGGCATGTTCCTTGCCCGGGAAGGCCCGGACCAGCCGGGATTCCAGCAGCTGCTTACGCTATTGCGTTCGGGCGCCGGGCGCTGCTGGGTCAAGCTGACCGGTGTCTATCGCATGTCGACGGCTGGCGGATTTTCAGATGCCGCGCCGCTGGCGCGCGCGCTGATCGAGACGGCGGCGGACCGCGTGATCTGGG
>DATFGD010000108.1:0-4451 GCA_035249725.1 Burkholderiales bacterium | reverse complement strand
AATCCCGTCGCCTCGATCTTGAGCGTCGCGATATCGCTGCGGGTGTCGGTGCCCACGATCTTGGCCTTGAACTCGCGGCGATCGGTGAGTCGCACCGTCACTTCGGTCGCGCCTTTCACGACGTGCGCATTGGTGAGGATGTAGCCGTCCTCGCTGATGATGAAACCGGAGCCCAGACCTGTGGTTGGCGAGGGTTGCGGCATGTCGAAGGGGATGCCGAACCGTTTGAAGAACTCGAAGAATGGATCGTTCTCCGAACCGGGCGGAATCCCGGGCGTTTGATTTTCTGCCGCGTCGGCGCGGCGTACTGCGCTCACGTTGACGACCGCGGGTCCAACCCGTTCGACGAGCGCCGAAAAGTCGGGAAGCGCACGCGTCGGCGGGCTCGCTACGGGCGCAGCTTGCGCGGCAGGGCTTGCGCTGGCCTGTTGGACTCCGGGAAGCTCGCTGCCCGAGCAGGCAGCCAGCAGCAGCGCGATAACGCTCGCGCAAGCGCGTGTAACGGATGTTCGCATCCTCGATCCTCCTGTAATTAACGCGGGCCATAACAGGCCGCGGGCAATCGGGAACTTTGACAATACCGGATTCAAAAAAGTTGTCGGCTCCGGTGTCCCGACCGAGGTCACATGGACTGCACCCGCTTTAGCCCGGCGTAACGGCCACGTACACCCGCTTGTTATCCCGCTGAACCAGGAGCGCGACGGATTCACGCGAGCTGGCGATCGCCTCGCGCAGCTCGTCGACACCGCGAACCGGTTTTTCGTTTACGCGCACGATCACATCACCGGGCTGGATGCCGGCCCGTGCAGCAGCGCCTTCGACATTCTCCACCATCAGTCCGCCATCGCTTTTCGTCGCCTCGCGTTCTTCCTTTGTCAGCGGCCGCACGCCGAGCCCCGCTGCCGCATCCCCCTTAGGCGGGGCTGCGGTGGCCGTTGTTTTCGCCGCCAGCGCCGTCCTGTCCTCGGGCAGTTCGCCTACCGTCACTTTTACGGTCTTGCGATTGCCCTTGCGCCACACTTCGACGTCGGCTTTCGTGCCCGGCCGCGTCTCCGCGACCAGTGCGGGAAGATCGTTGGGCCGGCCCACTTCCTTGCCGCCGAACTTGAGGATGATGTCGCCGGGTCGTACGCCGGCCTGTTCAGCCGGTCCGCCGGGCTCGACGCCGTTCACGATCACGCCTGCCGGCTCTTCCAGGCCGAAACTCTTCGCAAGCGCCTGATCGACATCCTGTATGCCTACGCCGAGCTTGCCGCGCCTCACGCTGCCGCGCTCGATCAGGTCTTTTTCGACTTTTTTGGCGACATTGATCGGGATGGCGAAGGAAAGCCCCATGTAGCCGCCCGTGCGGCTGTAGATCTGGGAATTGATGCCGATCACTTCACCCTGCATGTTGAGCAGCGGTCCGCCGGAGCTTCCCGGATTCACCGCAACGTCGGTCTGGATGAAGGGCACGTAACTGCTGTCGGGGAGGGTGCGTGATTTCGCGCTCACGATGCCGGACGTCACGCTGTTCTCCAGACCGAACGGGGAGCCGATCGCAGCCACCCATTCGCCCACCTTGATCTTGTCCGGATCGCCGATTTTCACGGTCGGCAATTCGGCCGCTTCGATCTTGAGCACCGCGATATCGCTGCGCCGGTCGGTGCCGATGACCTTGGCCTTGAATTCGCGGCGGTCGGTGAGCTTGACTGTCACGTCGTTTGCGCCTTGCACCACGTGCGCGTTCGTCAGGATATATCCGTTGTCCGTGACGATGAGCCCAGACCCCATGCCTTGCGTAGGCTCACGCTTGCTATCGGGCGCGTCAAAACGGCGGAAGAACTCGTATAGCGGGTCGTCTTTGGGGATGCCCGCGCCGCCATCCTGCACGTTGGCTTCAGCGTCGCTGACCGAGCGGATATTGACGATAGCAGGACCGACCTGTTCGACCAGGGCGGAAAAATCCGGAAGACCTTCCGTCCGAACAACGGCATCGCCCGCAGGCACGGACGCCGCAGCGACGTTCGGCGTCTGCGTTTTCGGCGTTTTGGGCGTTTTCGGGTCACAACCCGCAACGAGCACCGCGACTGCCGCGGCCGTTATCCAGGCGCAGGCTGTTTTCGCCGGTTGCATGCATTTCTCCTGAGGAGACAGAACGGATTCTGTCTGAAGACTGAATGACATATTCGACACCATCGGGCGGCGCAAAGTTGTGCCGGATTTGCAATTGCGTCCGGCGGAACAATTTTCCGACCGGGATGTCTTAGGCCCGCTCCGGCTGTCCGAGCGCAGCCCGTGGCGCGGTTCGGGATACAATACTGCCCGCGACGACAATGTCCGCCGGTGTCATACCGGTCAAATTCCTGAGGAGGAGAGGCATGAACGAAAAGCGTGCATTATCGGTTGCCGCAGCGGCGCTACTTGCCGCAGCATTATGGCCGGCGGTGGCAAGTTCGCAAACCTATCCCGCCAAGCCGATACGTGTCGTCGTCCCGTTTGGCGCCGGAGGACCGGCCGACATCTTCGCGCGTTATCTGGGTCAACAGATGCAGGGCCCACTGGGGCAGCCGTTCGTCGTGGAGAACCGGCCCGGGGCGGGCTCCATCATCGGCACCGACGTCGTCGCGAAGTCGGCGCCGGACGGTTATACGTTGCTGCTCATGTCCAACACGCATACCGTCAACGAATCGCTTATCCCGAAGAAGCCGTTCACGCTGATGAAGGATTTCGTGCCGATCGCGCCAATCAACTATTCCGATCTGCTGCTCGTGGTGCATCCTTCTCTGCCCGCAAAATCGGTGAAGGAACTCGTCGCGCTGGCGAAAGCAAGGCCGCGCGGGCTCAACTACGCGTCTTCCGGCAACGGCACCCCGTATCACATGGCAGGCGAGCTTTTCAAAGCACTCGCGGGCGTCGATATCGTGCACGTTCCGCATAAAGGCAGCGGCGAAGCGCGCACGAGCGTCATGAGCGGCCAGACCGAAGTCATGCTGGATGCGATCACGACCATGGCCCCGATTGCGCGTTCCGGGAAAGTTCGTCCCCTTGCCACGAGCGGACAGAAGCGCTCTACCGTGATGCCCGATTTGCCGACGATTGCCGAGGCGGGTGTGAAAGGCTACGAAACCACGATTTGGCTCGGGATCATGGCGCCGGCCGGAACGCCCAAGCCCGTACTCGAGCGCCTCAACGCGGAAATCACGAAGGTCACCGGCCGCACCGACGTGAGAGACGCGTGGGGCAAGCAGGGCGCAACACCGCTCACCATGAGCATCGCGGAATTCGAGAAATATCTGCAGGCCGATATCGCGAAGTGGGCCAAGGTGGTGAAGATTTCCGGGGCTCGTCCCGATCAGTAAAAGCGGGAACGAAAGCCCCCAAAGAAAAGCCGGGAACGATTGCCCCCTTGCAAGAGAAAGGCGGACGAAGGTTTCCAGGAATTTTTCGTTAAAGCCATAAAGAGGAGAGAACACCATGACATCGAAAATGCTGAACGTCGCGGCGCTATTCGTGCTGCTTGCGGTCCCGGCGCTGGCACAGGATCAGTACCCGTCTCATTCGATCACGATGATCGTGCCGTTTCCGCCCGGCGGCGTCGCCGACACCACGGGTCGGCCCACCGCTGCGGCGCTCGAAAAGGTGTTGAAGCAGCCGATCGCCGTCACCAACCGTCCGGGCGCGGGCGGCGCGGTCGGTAACGCCGCGGTCGCCAATGCGAAGCCCGACGGCTACACGATATTGATGGCGCTTTCGAGCATTTCGGTGATTCCCGCGGCCGATGAACTGTTCGATCGCAAGCCGGCTTACGCGCTCAGTCAGTTCGCGCCCATTGCCTTGATTTCCGCCGATCCGACGTTTCTCACCGTGCGGACCGACAGCCCGTGGAAAACCGCCAAGGATTTCGTGGCGGACGCGAAGAAAAAAGCGGGCCAGCTCTCGTTCTCTTCGTCCGGGGTCTACGGCGCGCTCCACATGCCGATGGAAATGTTCATGCATGCCGCCGGAATCAAGATGCGGCACGTGCCGACGACCGGAGGCGGCCCCGCGCTGAATGCGCTGCTGGGCGGCCACGTTGATGTGACCGCAGGCGGACCGGCAGCCATCTCGGGACACGTCCAGGCCGGAAAGTTGCGCGCGCTCGCCGGTTGGGGCACCAAGCGCCATTCTTCGTACCCCGACGTGCCGACCTTCAAGGAGCTGGGCTACGACGTCGAGTACTACATCTGGGCGGGTCTCTTTGCGCCGGCGGGAACGCCCGAGCCGGTGCTGAAGGTGCTGCGCGCCGCCGTACGCAAGGCGGTGGAAGATCCTGACTTCAAGAACCAGATGAAGAAGGTGAATTCGCCCATCGTGTACATGGATGCGCCGGAATTCCGCAAATACTGGGAAGCGGACGCGAAGCGGCTCGCGACCGCCGTCAAAGTGGTGGGCAAGGTCGAGACCAAGCCCGCGCCCAAGCCGGACGCCAA
>DATFGD010000107.1:0-5445 GCA_035249725.1 Burkholderiales bacterium | reverse complement strand
AGGGCAAGATCGCGGCCGAAGCGATCGCGGGTCACAAGGCGCACTTCGACGCGCGGGCCATTCCGTCCGTCGCTTACACCGATCCCGAAATCGCCTGGATGGGACTGACCGAGACCCAGGCCACATCCGACGGCATCGAGTACGACAAAGCGGTATTTCCGTGGGCTGCCAGCGGCCGGGCACTCGCGAGCGGGCGCGACGACGGCATGACCAAGCTCCTTTTCGACAGAAGCGATCGCCGTCTGTTGGGCGCGGCGATGGTGGGCGTCAACGCCGGCGAACTGATCGCGGAAACAGTCCTCGCGCTCGAGATGGGGGCCGACATGGCGGATATCGGTCTCACCATACATCCGCACCCCACGCTGTCCGAGACGGTGGCTTTTGCGGCGGAAATCGCGGAAGGTTCCATCACCGATCTCTACATGCCGCGCAAGTAGCCACGCCTGATTTCGCGGAACCCGGTCGCAGCCCGGGCTGTCGGACACATAACGTCCCGAGGAATCAGCCCATGAAGCAACCGCATAACAAACGCAAGCCACGCGAGCAGGATACGGCGTCCGAAAAAGACGCCGCTCGCGAGGAGCGTAAGCTCGACGAAGCGCTGGAGGAGAGTTTCCCCGCCAGCGATCCCCCGGCTCAGACCCAGCCTCACGATACCTCGCCCGGCGGTAAGGATGCGCCACGCAAGCCGCGGCCCGGCGAGAAGAAGACTTCCGGCGATCATTGATGTAGCGAAGCGCCGCTTGTGTAGTTCGGCCGGCGCATGCCGGTGCGGAGCCGCACATGCATCGCCGTCGCACCCGCACCCGATAGTGTGACCTGTGAAGACCATCGTTACCGGCGAATTCAGCGTGGAGCGTGAGGCGGCGCAGGCCGTCGATAAGCTGCTCCGCGCTTGCCTGCGTGGCGAGCAGATACGCGCCTTCTTTGTGAAGCAGCCTGACCGGCCGCGCCGCATGCCGGCACGGCGCATCGAGCCGGCGGCCACGCCGACCGCGCGTCCGGGCGCGCTGGAGCTCGATATCGGTCCGGCAGCCGGTGCCGATGGCGTAGAGGTGAGCGCCTGTGTACGCAACCCCTTGCCGGTTGCGACGCTCATGCAACAGAATGCGTCCGCTTCACGGCGTCACACCGGAATACTGGTCGCGGTGGAGACGGCCGATCGCGTGTCGCAGGCGCTCGCGGTCAATGTGCTGCGCGAGCATGGCGCACAGCTCATCGAACGCTCGACCGCCCCCGAGGAATTACCGCAGGCAGGGTGTCAGCCCGTCGCGCTGTCATCGCTGCTCGTGCATTCACCGCCGGAAGAAGAAGCGCTCCCGTCCCGAGCCGTTACCCGGCACTGATCGTCACGACCCCGGCGCCCTCTGCCGGCCTCGCTCGTCCTACTTCCCAGCGCGCAATCCCGTGCAAGCTTGCGCAATGGCGCCCGCTTGCGCCGCCGGAACGAAGCCGGTGCGGCCGCGGTCCATCCATATATGTAGCGGTTTTGAGTCCGCGCTCAATTTCGGCCGCCTAGTGCTTGAAACTGTGAACTTTTCAGTATCACGGCGGAGGCGTAAGATAGCTTATTTTGCGATGGCGCCGTTTAAACCGTTTTTGGGCTCAAGCGTTTGTATCGCTATCCGGTGCAGCTGAGCAGTGAAGAACGACTGGCGTAACGGAGAAGCGATTTGAAGCCCACAGACATCCAGAATCCCGACTATTTCCACAAAGTCGTGGACTGCCAATGGGCGTGTCCCGCCCATACCCCGGTTCCCGAGTACATACGGCTGATCGCTGCCGGCCGCTACAGCGACGCCTACATGGTGAACTGGGAGTCCAACGTATTCCCCGGCATACTCGGACGTACCTGCGACCGCCCCTGCGAGCCCGCGTGCCGGCGCGGACGGGTCGAGGAACGCAATGCCGAAAAACCGGAACCGGTCGCGATCTGCCGCTTGAAGCGCGTCGCTGCGGATTGCAAGGACGATATTCGAAGCCGGCTGCCCACGGTGCCGAAGCAAAAAAACGGCAAGCGCGTCGCGCTGGTTGGCGCCGGACCCGCCTCTCTCACCGTGGCACGCGATCTGGCGCCGCTCGGCTACGAGCTGACCGTGTTCGATGGCGACAATCGTGCCGGCGGCATGATACGCAGCCAGATCCCGCGCTTTCGTTTACCCGAGTCGGTGATCGACGAGGAAGTGGGCTACGTACTCGACCTCGGCGTCGACTTTCGTGCAGGCGCCCACATCGACAGCATGAAGGCGCTGCTCGCCGAGAACTATGATGCGGTGTTCGTCGGCTCCGGCGCGCCGCGCGGGCGCGATCTCGAGATTCCCGGCCGCAAGGAAGCCGCCGCCCACATCCATATCGGGATCGACTGGCTCGCCAATGTCGCTTTCGGCCACGTAAACCGCATCGGCAGACGCGTCATCGTCCTCGGCGGCGGGAATACCGCGATGGACTGCTGCCGTTCGTCGCGCCGCTTGGGCGGCGACGACGTCAAGGTGATCGTGCGTTCCGGGTTCGAGGAAATGAAAGCCTCTTCCTGGGAGAAAGAGGACGCGCTGCACGAAGGCATTCCTATCCTGAATTACCTCGTGCCCAAGACTTTCGAGCACCGGGACGGAAAGCTGACCGGCATGACGTTCGAAAAGGTGAAGGCGGTGTACGACGAGAAGGGGCGCCGCCGGCTGGTGCCGACCGGCGAGCCGGATGAGCTTTTCGAGTGCGACGACGTGCTGGTCGCCATCGGGCAGGAAAACGCCTTTCCGTGGATCGAGCGCGACGTCGGCATCGAATTCGACGAATGGGGCATGCCCGTGGTGGACAAGGTCACCATGCGCTCTACCCATCCGAAGGTGTTCTTCGGAGGCGACGCCGCGTTCGGTCCCAAGAACATCATCTGGGCGGTTGCGCACGGACACGAAGCCGCGATTTCGATCGACAAGCTCTGCAACGGCGAAGAGGCCAGCGTGCGCCCGCCGCCGATGGTCAATCTCGTGTCCCAGAAAATGGGCATCCACGAGTGGAGCTACGACAACGATATCTCGATCGAGCAGCGCTACAAGGTGCCGTGGAAAGACACGAAGATCACGCTGAAGGACATCAAGGTCGAGGTCGAGCTGGGTTTCGACCTGAAGACCGCGTTCGCCGAAGCGCAGCGCTGTTTGAACTGCGATGTGCAGACGGTGTTCACCACCAACCTCTGTATCGAGTGCGATGCCTGCGTGGATATCTGTCCGATGGATTGCATCACGTTCACCGCGGACGGTGAAGAGCAGGAACTGCGTGCCCGGTTGAACGCGCCGGCGCTCAACGTCACGCAGGACCTCTACGTGTCGTCCGCGCTGAAGACCGGACGCATCATGGCGAAAGACGAAGACGTGTGCCTGCACTGCGGGCTGTGCGCCGAGCGCTGCCCGACCGGAGCGTGGGACATGCAGAAGTTCCTGCTCGACATGACGCACGCCGGGCCGGCCTGCCGCACGCCCCGGTCGCAAAGGAAAGCCGCATGAAGCGCGGAGGGGCACCGGCGTGAGCCAACGAGCAGGGCCCCGCAGGCGAATCGACGCGGCCTCGACCATGCGTCACAAAAAGGGATACGGTATTTACATGATTGCGGATCAAAAGAGAGGCAGACGTGGTTAAGCGGGTCGAGGCAGTAAACGATTTCGTCATCAAGTTTGCCAACATCAACGGCTCGGGTTCCGCCTCGGCGAACGAGCTGTTCGCGCGCGCGATCCTGCGCATGGGCGTGCCGGTATCGCCGCGAAATATTTTCCCATCCAACATCCAGGGTCTGCCGACCTGGTACGAGGTGCGGGTAAACGAAAACGCCTATCTCGGCCGGCGCGGCGGCGTCGATCTCATGGTGCAGATGAATCCGCAAACCTGGGACGCGGATCTCAAAGAAATCGAACCGGGCGGTTACCTCTTTTACGACAGTTCCAAGCCGCTGCCGAAATCGAAGTTCCGCGAGGACGTGCACGCCATCGGCATGCCTTTGACGGAGATCTGCAACGCAACCTACACCGACCCTCGGCAGCGCCAGCTCTTCAAGAACATCATCTATGTCGGGGCGCTCTCGGCGCTGCTCGACATGGATTCGAGCGAGATCGAGAAGCTCTTTTCGGAGCAGTACAAGGGCAAGGAGGCGCTGCTGCAGTCGAACGTGAAAGCGCTGCGGCTGGGACGCGATTACGCGCTGCAGCAGCTCGCATGCCCGAGCGGGCTGCGCGTCAAGCGCGCAAACAACGTCGGCAACAGGATTTTCGTGGACGGCAACAGCGCAGCGGCGCTCGGCGCGGTTTATGGCGGCGCGACGGTGTGCGCCTGGTATCCCATCACGCCGTCCTCGTCGCTGGCGGAAGCGTTCATCAAGCACTGCCAGAAGTTGCGGGTCGATCCCGCAACCGGCAAGGCGCGCTATGCCATCATCCAGGGTGAGGACGAGCTCGCCTCCATCGGCATCGCCATTGGCGCCGGGTGGAATGGCGCACGCGCGTTCACCGCAACCTCCGGCCCCGGCATTTCTCTCATGACGGAGTTCATCGGGCTCGCGCATTTTGCCGAAATCCCGGTGGTGCTGATCGACGTGCAGCGCGGCGGTCCCTCGACTGGCATGCCGACGCGCACCCAGCAGTCGGATCTGCTGTCGTGCGCCTACGCGTCGCACGGCGACACCAAGCACGTGCTGCTCTTCCCCGAGGATCCGACCGAGTGTTTCGAGTTGACCGCGCAGGCGTTCGACCTCGCCGACCGCCTGCAGGCGCCGGTGTTCGTCATGACCGATCTCGACATCGGCATGAATACGCGGCTGTGCGATCCGCTCCAGTGGGACGACACGCGCGCCTACGACCGCGGCAAGGTGATGACCTACCAGGATCTCGAGTCGGGCAAGGAATTCGGGCGCTATCTCGACGTCGATGGCGACGGCATCTCGTACCGCACTTATCCCGGCACGCACCCGTCGCGCGGCGCCTTCTTCACGCGCGGCACGACCAAGGACCGCTACGCGCGTTACAGCGAAGCGGGCCCCGACTACGTCGACAACATGCAGCGGTTGCTCCGCAAATTCGAGACGGCGAAGCAACTGGTGCCCAAGCCGCTGCTCTATCCGGCAGAGAAGCCGGCGCGGTTCGGCGCGATTTTCTATGGCTCGACGAGCCCGGCGATGCAGGAAGCGCTGGACGTGCTGGCGGAGCGTGGTATCTACATCAATGCGCTGCGCGTGCGCGGCTTCCCGTTTCAGGAAGAAATCAGCGACTTCGTCGCCTCCCACCCCTGGGTCTTCGTGGTCGAGCAGAATCGGGACGCGCAGCTCAAGACGCTGCTGGTCAACGAGGCGAAGGTGAATCCCACGCGGCTCATTTCCGTGCTGCACTACGACGGCACGCCGATCACCGCGCGCTTCATCGTGGGAGAAATCGCAAAACATGCGGGGGCGCGCACCGTGGTGCC
>DATFGD010000106.1:0-2483 GCA_035249725.1 Burkholderiales bacterium | reverse complement strand
AACGTCGTCTACCGGCTGAAGCGTGCGCGCGCTGCCATCGCGGGCGTGAAACTGACGGGGAAAATGAACGGCGCGGTGGGGAGCTATAACGCCCACCTTGCCGCGTATCCGGATGTCGACTGGGAAGCACTCGCGCGCGTCGTGGTCGAAGGGCTCGGACTGGAATTCAACCCCTACACCATACAGATCGAGCCGCACGACACGATGGCCGAGCTGTTCGACGCCTATGCACGCGCCAATACCGTGCTGCTCGACCTCGATCGCGACGTCTGGGGCTACATCTCGCTCGGTTACTTCCGGCAGAAAGTGAAAGCGGGAGAGATCGGCTCTTCGACCATGCCGCACAAGGTGAACCCGATCGATTTCGAGAACTCCGAAGGCAATCTCGGCATCGCCAACGCGCTCCTGCGGCACATGAGCGAGAAACTGCCGGTGTCACGGTGGCAGCGCGATCTCACCGACTCCACGGTATTGCGCAATATGGGCGTTGCGTTGGGCCATACGCTCCTCGCCTACGATTCCTGCCTGAAGGGGCTTGGCAAGCTGGAAGCCGATCGCGCGCGAATGGCAGCGGATCTCGAACGCAATTGGGGAGTCCTCGCCGAGCCGATACAGACGGTGATGCGGCGCTATGGTGTCGAGAACGCGTACGAGCAATTGAAGGCGCTGACGCGCGGCAAAGAAGGCATCACCCGCGAAACGCTCCATGAGTTCATCAAAGGCTTGCCGCTCCCGGAGGCCGAGAAAAAGCGCCTGCTTGCGCTCTCGCCCGCGAATTACCTCGGCAAGGCCGCCGAACTCGCGCGCAAGATCTGACTTGCACGACGCCTAGTCGTGCAGCTTGAGGCCGACCCGCGTGATAACACCCTTCTCCACTGCGCGCACCACCAATTCGACGCCATGCGAGCGTAACCGGTCGCCGACCACCGGGCTTCCCCTGAATCGATGCGCGAGAAAAGCGGCGAGCGTTTCATCGGGCTCGCGATAGTTGAGCCCAAGGTTGTAGACCGCCTCGACATCGGCGACGCGCGCTTCACCGTCGAGCACGAAATCGCCGAAGAATCGATGCTCTTCGAGACGGGCCGGGCCGTGTGCCACGCCGAACATTCGATTCAGCGCCTCGACGTGCTCCGGAACCGCCAGCACATAAACGTAGTCGCCCGCCTGCAGCGTTCCGATGCCCTCGAGTTTCATGATCCGCGTGCCGCGGATGACCGCGGCAATTTCGACGTCTTGCGGGAGCGGTAACTGCGCCGGATGCTTACCCACTGCCAGACTGTCGGCTTCGAGCTGATAGCCCAGCAAGTCGTGGTAGAACTGTCCCGGTATATCGAGATCGATGTATTGCAGCGGCTTCGCTTTGGGCGGCACTTCGAGGCCCAGCAGGCGCGCGACCGGCGCAATGGTCCATCCCTGGAGCACGAGCGACATCAGCACCACGATGAAGGTGATGTTGAAGTACGCCATTGCGTTTTCGATCCCCGCGAGCAGCGGGAAGGTGGCAAGAATAACGGGCACGGCGCCCCGCAACCCGACCCACGCGATGAAAAGCTGTTCGCGCCATGGAAAACGGAACGGCAGCAGGCATACCCATACGGCTATCGGGCGCGCGACCAGCATGAGTGCAAACGCGAGCCCCAGCGCCGGCAGCGCAATCGGCGGTATCTCCGACGGCGTGACGAGCAAGCCCAGCATGAGGAACATCATGATCTGGCTCAACCACGCCATGCCGTCGTTGACCCGCAGGATGTTTTGCATCGCCTGGAGCTGGGCGTTTCCAAGTACGATACCAACGAGATAGATCGCGAGAAAACCACTGCCCCCCGCTACGGTCACGCCGCCGTAGATCGCGACCCCGCCCGCTATGGCGAGCAGCGGGTAGAGCCCCGTTTCGAGCGTAAGATGATTGATGAACCAGACGAGCAGCCGCCCGCCCAGCATCCCGCCGATGGCACCGAGCGTCATGTGTTTCACGAATTCCATCGCGACTATCCAGGACAGACTGGTCTCTCCTGCTGCAATGACTTCGATAAGGACGATCACCAGAAACACCGCCATCGGGTCGTTGCTTCCGGATTCGACTTCCAGTGTCGCAGCGACCCGCTGTTTTAACTCCATTCCGTGGGCATGGAGGAGCGCGAACACCGCCGCGGCGTCGGTTGATGCGACGATGGATCCGAGGAGCAGGCCGTGCAGCCAGTGCAGATCGAAAAGCCACACCGCGAACGCGCCGGTAATCGCTGCGGAAAGGAGCACCCCCAGCGTCGCGAGCGGCACCGCCGGGCGCAGCGCCACGCGAAAACTCTCTGCGCTCGTGCGCATGCCGCCATCGAGGAGGATGATGGCGAGCGCAAGCGTGCTCCCGAGGTACGCAAGCTGGAAATCGTTGAAGTGGATTCCGCCCGGGCCGTCTTCGCCCGCGAGCATGCCGAGTGTCAGAAAAACGAGCAGAATCGGCGCGCCGAAGCGCGCGGAAAACACGC
>DATFGD010000105.1:0-11644 GCA_035249725.1 Burkholderiales bacterium | reverse complement strand
CGTAAAGCTCATCAAGGACAGCAAGGTCAAGGTCCAGGCCAGCATACAGGGCGATTCAGTGCGCATATCCGGAGCCAAGAAGGACCTGCTGCAGGAAACGATCGCGCTGGTACGAAAATCCGTCACCGACTTCCCGCTGCAGTTCAAGAACTTTCGCGACTAACGCGCAGGCGGCCGCTTTCAGTCTCTTGTCAGTCCGGTTATCCAGCGCCCATAGAGCCGGTCGGCCACGGCATTGAGCGCCTGCACCCTGGCATCGAGGCGCGATGTCATCTCCGCCGGCGTCTGCACGCTCGGGACGCGCGCTGCCAGTGACTCCACTTCTTTTCCCCAATCCTGGCACCAGGCCCGTATCAGTTCGGGCGTCATCTCCACATGACATTGCATGGCCAGATGAGGGCCGAGCGCGACGATTTGATTTTCACAGTGCGCGCTCGAGGCAAGCCGCGTCGCGCCAGGCGGAATCGAAAACGTTTCGCCGTGCCAGTGGAACGATTCGAATGCCTTGAACGATGGTCCGAACCATTGCCCGGCAATCGAGCTTGCAATCACGTCGACCTGCCCCCAGCCGATCTCCTTCACCGAATTGCGCGTCACGCGGCCACCCAACGCTTTCGCCATGAGCTGACCACCAAGGCAGTGGCCGACGACCGGGATGCCGGCGGCGACCGAGCGGCGTATCAGCGCCAGCGCGCGTGCGATCCACGGCAGATCATCGTTTACGCTCATCGGGCCGCCCATGAAGGCGAGCGCGCTGCACATCTCCGGGCCGTCGGGAAGCGGCTCGCCCGCGTCCACCCTGACGAGCCGCCAGGGAATGCCGTGCCGTTGGAGATATGTGGCAAAATAGCCCGGCCCTTCCGTGGGCGCGTGACGCATGATGACAACGGGCTTCATATTTGCGAGCTATAGGACGATGCGAAATGTTAGTCCACTCGTCGCGGTTTTACTATTTGCGGCACAGCATGCCGCGGCCGCGGACATCAACGTGCTGGCGCTCACCGCGGGCAAAGCGGTGCTCGCCATCGACGGCGGCAAGCCGCGCACGCTGACGATCGGGCAGATGACGCCCGAGAAGGTGAAGCTCATCAGTGCCAGCAGCGACGAAGCGATAGTGGAAGTAAATGGTCAGCGGCGCAGGTTGACGCTCGGCGACCGGATATCGATGGGCGGAGCTTCCGGCGCACAGAGCGCAACGCTCACCGCCGATGCACGCGGCCACTTCATCACAACGGCTTCGGTGAACGGCATCTCCCTGCGCTTTATGGTGGACACCGGCGCGTCGGTGGTGACTTTGAGCGCCGGCGACGCCAAACGCGCCGGTGTGTCGTACCTTTCGGCGCCCAAAGGCTTTCTGCAGACCGCCAACGGCGTGATAACGGCTTATCGCGTCAAGCTCGACACGGTACGCCTCGGAAACATCACGCTCCACAACGTGGATGGCGTCGTGGTGGAAAACGACCGGATGGGCAGCGTCGGGCTGCTGGGATTGAGCTTCCTCAACCGCACGGAAATGCGGCGTGACGGCGACACGATGACGCTGACGCGGCGCTATTGATCCTGAAGACGCCGTTCGCCGTGAGCTTGTCTAAGATTTCCTGCGAACGGGATTGAGCACGAACGGCCCAGACTCAGCTGCGTTTGGTTTCGGCATCCTTAACATGCACTTCAGTCGACTTGTCACCGCCGCCCGACTCTCCGATCAGTGACAGCAGATGGCCGAAGCGCGTGCGTTTGGTTTGCAGATAGCCGCGGTTCGCCGAGCGCGGCGGCACTTCGATCGGGACCCGTTCCGCCACGGTAAGGCCGTAGTCTTCCAGTGCAGCGACCTTGTCCGGATTGTTGGTCATGAGACGCACCTGCTTGATGCCCAGATCGAACAGGATGTGCGCGCCGGCCTTGTAGTCGCGCATGTCGGCGGCGAAGCCGAGCGCGTGATTCGCGTCAATGGTGTCGTGCCCCTGGTCCTGCAAGGCATACGCACGAACTTTGTTCAGCAGGCCGATGCCGCGCCCTTCTTCGAACATGTAGACGAGCACGCCGCTGCCGTCCTTGTCGATCATGCAAAGCGCGGCGTCGAGCTGCTCGCCGCAGTCGCAACGCTCGCTGCCGAACACATCTCCGGTCAGACACTGCGAATGCAGGCGCACGAGAGCGGGCCGGTCGGTCGGAATCTCGCCCTTGACGAGCGTGACATAAAGCGTCGTCTCGAGGTTGTCGCTGTAGATGAGAAGGCGGAATTCACCGGCGTTGCGCGTGGGCAGCACCGTCTCGGCTCGACGGCGGATCAACCGCTCCATTTCCCGGTAGGCGACGAGATCGGGAATACGGAGAATGCTGACGCCGTGGCGGGCGGCAAACCGTTCGAGCTCCGGCGTCCGCGCCATCGTGCCGTCCTCGTTCATGATCTCGCAGATCACGCCTGCAGGCTTCAGCCCGGCCATGCGCGCAAGGTCCACCGCGGCTTCGGTGTGGCCGCGCCGGGCGAGCACCCCGCCGTCGACCGCGCGCAGCGTCTGCAATCGTCCCGGGCGGACGAGATCGGCAGGCCGGGTATTGTCCGCGATGGCGACTTGTATCGTGCGCGCGCGGTCGTAGGCCGACATCCCGGAGCCGACGCCTTCGCGTGCATCGATCGGCGTGGCGAATGCCGTCTGAAATTTCGTCGTGTTGATCTGGTCGTCCGCGATCAGCGAAAGACCAAGCGCGCGCATGCGTTCTTCGGTGAGCGCGAGCGAGATCAGGCCGCGCCCATGCTGTGCCATGAAATTTATGGCTTGCGGCGTCGCCTTCTCGGCCGCGACGAAGAGATCGCCTTCATTCTCGCGCTCTTCGCTGTCCACCAGGATGACCATGCGTCCGCGGCGCACATCAGGCAGGATGCGCTCGACGATGTATTCGCTGGTCCGCCCTGCCCCCATGGCTCGGTTCCGGTGTCAGTTCGTCGCGCGCGTGATAAGGCGCATGAACTCGGCGCGGGTCTTTTCGGCGTTGAATTCGCCGGTAAACGCCGAGGTGGTCGCGATCGAGTGCTGCTTCTGGATGCCGCGCATGATCATGCAGAGGTGCTGCGCCTCGATCACTACCGCAACCCCGAGGGGCTGCAACGTTTCATGGATGCAGTTTCGGATGTCCACGGTGAGCCGCTCCTGGACCTGCAGGCGGCGCGCAAAAGCATCCACGACGCGCGGGATCTTCGATAGACCGACGATATGACCGTTCGGTATGTAGGCGACGTGTGCCTTTCCGAAGAACGGCAGGAGATGGTGTTCGCACAGCGAATACAACTCGATGTCCTTGACGATGACCATCTGCTGGTATTCCTCGCGGAACATTGCAGCGCGCAGGATCCCGGCCGGGTCGAGATCATATCCGTGCGTCAGGAACTGCAGGGCCTTGGCGATGCGCTCGGGCGTCTTCTGCAGGCCTTCGCGGCCGGGATCTTCGCCGATGTCCTCGAGTATCGAGCGATACTTTTCGGCGATGCGCCGGATCGTGACCGGGTTGTACTGGTCGATCTTGGCGTAGCCGTCCATCTCGTTTTCTTCGAGCATCTGCCTGGTGAGCGTCATGGCGGTTTCATTCGGCGGCTTGGACATTTATTCTACTCCCCGAGTCGAGCGCGGATCGCTTTGGCGATCCCTTCCCCATTGAGACCGCATTCGGCAAGCTGGATTCCCGGATCGCCCTGATCGATGAATCGGTCGGGTAGCCCCAGCTGGAGAACCGGCGTAACGCGCCGGTGCCGCGCCAATAGCTCTGCTACCGCGCTTCCCGCGCCGCCCATGATGACGTTCTCCTCGACCGTCACGATCAGCGCATGCCGGTCTGCGAAGTCCAGTATCAGCGCCTCGTCGAGCGGCTTCACGAACCGCATGTTCGCGACGCTCGCATCGAGCGCCTCAGCGGCATGCAGCGCGGGTGTGAGCATCGCGCCAAACGCGAGAATTGCGATCCTGTCGCCCGTGGCATCGCTTTCGCGGCGAACTTCGCCTCTCCCTATGGGAAGCGGCTGCATCTCCGCTTTGATCGCAACGCCCGGTCCGCTCCCCCGCGGATAGCGCACGGCGACGGGGGAATTCATCTGGAAGGCGGTGTAAAGCATCTGCCGGCATTCATTCTCGTCGGAAGGCGCCATCACCGTCATGTTGGGCAGGCAGCGGAGATAACTCAGATCGAAGCTGCCGTTGTGCGTCGCGCCGTCCGCGCCTACGAGTCCCGCACGGTCGATTGCAAAAACGATCGGCAGATTCTGGATCTGTATATCGTGTATCAACTGGTCGTAGGCGCGCTGGAGGAAAGTCGAATAGATTGCCACCACCGGCTTGTAACCCTCGCATGCGAGCCCGGCGGCGAAGGTGAGCGCGTGTTGCTCGGCGATGCCGACGTCGAAATAGCGGTCGGGATAGCGCTCCGCGTACTTGACGAGCCCCGAGCCTTCGCGCATGGCGGGCGTGATGGCGACGAGCCGCTCGTCGCGCGCCGCCATGTCGCACACCCAGTCCCCGAAAACCTGCGTGTAGGTCTGCTTCCCGCCCGACTTGCCGCCCGAAATCCCGTTCACGCGGTCGAATTTCGAGACGCCGTGGTAAAGCACCGGGTCCGCCTCGGCGAGCTTGTAGCCCTGCCCCTTGCGCGTCACAACGTGCAGGAACTGGGGACCGTGGAGGTGCTTGATGTTGTTCAACGTGGGAATGAGCGTTTCAAGATCGTGGCCGTCGATCGGGCCAATGTAGTTGAAACCGAATTCCTCGAACAGCGTGCCCGGGGTCACCATGCCCTTCACGTGCTCCTCTGCCCGCCGCGCCAGTTCGCCCAGCACCCGCTCGCCCAGCCCCTTCGCCCGCGCGTAAAAGCGTCCGGTAAGCAGCTTGGCCAGATAGCGATTGAGTGCGCCGACCGGCGGGGAAATCGACATGTCGTTGTCGTTGAGGATCACCAGAAGGTCGGTGTTTGATGCGCCGGCATTGTTGAGCGCTTCGAACGCCATCCCTGCAGTCATCGCGCCGTCTCCGATGATTGCAATGACGTGCCGGTTCTCGCCCTTCAGGCGGGACGCCACCGCCATGCCGAACGCCGCACTGATCGACGTGCTGGAGTGTGCGGTGCCGAAGGTGTCGTACTCGCTCTCCTCGCGCCTCGGGAAGCCTGAAATGCCGCCCCACATGCGAAGCCGCGTCATCCGTTCGCGCCGGCCGGTCAGCACCTTGTGGCCATACGTCTGGTGCCCGACGTCCCACACCAGGCGGTCGTGCGGTGTGTTGAATACGTAGTGCAGCGCAATCGTCAGTTCCACCGTGCCGAGATTCGAGGAGAGATGGCCGCCGGTCTGGCTCACGGATTCGAGGAGAAAAGCGCGCAGCTCGTCCGCAAGACGCGGCAGCTGGCTTCTTTCGAGCCCCCGCAGTTCATGCGGGTAATTGATTGTGTTCAGGAGTTCGTACACGAGTGTGCGCCGTGCGGCATCAGAATTTGCGAAGGACGATAAAGTCCGCAAGCTGTCGGAAGCGCAGGCCGCGCTCGCCGAAGGGCTCCAAAGCGTCGAGCGCTTGCTGCCGCAGTTCCGTGGCGAACGTTTTGGAGCGGGCCACGCCGAGCGTGCTCACGTAGGTCGGCTTGTTCTGCTCTGCGTCCTTCCCTGCGGTCTTGCCGAGCGTTGCGGTCGTCGCTTCCGCATCGAGCACGTCGTCCACGACCTGGAAAGCGAGTCCGATGTACTTGGCATAGTGATCGATCCCGGCGAGTTCATGCTCGTGCAGGCTGTTGCCGCAGCGCAGGCCGAGCAGTATCGCGGCACGGATCAGCGCGCCGGTCTTGTGGATGTGCATGAATTCGAGTTCGATCACGGACAGCGCTTTGCCGACGGAATCGAGATCGATCGCCTGCCCGCCCGCCATGCCGCGCGATCCCGCTGCGCCGGCGAGGAGCTTCACCATTTCCAATTGCTGTGCCGGGTCGTTGGCGAGCCGATATTCCGATACGAGCTGGAATGCGAGGCTCTGCAGCGCATCGCCTGCGAGCAGGGCAGTGGCCTCGTCGTACTCGACGTGACACGTCGGTCGCCCGCGCCGCAGCACGTCATCGTCCATGCAAGGCAGATCGTCGTGCACCAGCGAATAGGCGTGTATCAGCTCCACTGCAGCCGCCGCAATCGAAACGCGCTCGACGTCTGCTTCCGCCAGCTCGCCCGCTGCGTATGCGAGCAGCGGCCGCACCCGCTTTCCGCCTCCGAGCGCAGCATAGCGCATCGCCTGGTGTAACCGCTGTGGCGCAATTTCGGACGCCGGCAGGAGCGTATGCAAAGTGGATTCAATGCGAATCTCCCGGGCGTGCACCCAGCTCTGGAAATCGGCGGAAACGGTCACTGTTCGGTGGGGCCGAAGCTCTTCAGCACGCCATTCTCGAGGACCTTTACCTGCTGCGCGGCTTCCTGCAGCGTGGTCTGGCAGAACTTGAGGAGTTCTGCGCCGCGCTTGTACGACGCGAGCGACTCCTCGAGCGAGAGCTGCCCCGACTCCATGCTCGTGACAATACTTTCAAGTTCGGCCACTGCCGACTCGAAAGTTTGTGTATTCTCGGGCTTCGACGGCTTGGACATGCGTGGAGGCGGCTTCCTGGCGAAACTGAAAGAGTAGCCCAATCAGAGGGTTGGGGTCAACGTAAGCCAGGGGATGCGGTCGCGACCAAGAGTGAGGTTTTAGCGTTGAAGAACCATCTGTGTCACGCTCGGGTCTCGATCATGATGAGCGCTGTACTGCACGCCGATAAACGATATGGAGCTTGAATAATGCGCGCCACGTTGCCGCTGATCGAAGCCAGCGACTTCCCAACGATCCGTCGCAGAAAGCTCGAGACGCTGCAGGTCAATCTCGGCTACAAATGCAATCAGAGCTGTTTGCATTGTCATGTCAACGCGGGCCCCACCCGAACCGAAATGATGGATCGGCAAACGGTATTCGAGGTGCTGGCTTTCCTCGAAGCATCGCGTGTAACGAACCTCGATATCACGGGCGGCGCACCGGAACTCAATCCGTACTTCCGCATGCTCGTGGCCGCGGCACACGAGAGGGGTGTGCACGTGATGGACCGCTGCAATCTCACCATACTGGAACAGCCGGGCCAGCAAGACCTGGCGGAATTTCTGGCCGCTCACGAGGTGGAAGTGGTGGCGTCTCTTCCCTGTTATCTGGAGGAGAACGTGGACCGGCAGCGGGGCAAAGGCGTGTTCGACGCAAGCATCCGTTGCTTGCAACGGCTCAACCGCCTGGGGTATGGCCTGCCGGACGCGAAGCTTGCGCTCAATCTGGTCTACAACCCGCAGGGGCCGGCGCTGCCACCCGCGCAGGGCAAACTGGAGCAGGACTATCGCCGCCACCTGGGCGAGCGTTACGGCATTGCCTTCAATCGTCTTTTCGTGCTCACCAACATGCCAATCCAGCGCTTCGGCAGCACGCTCGTCTCCAAGGGGGAGTTTGGCGCTTACATGAACCTTCTGAAGAGCGCCTATCAGGCCGAGAACCTGAGCTCGGTGATGTGCCGCAGCCTGCTTTCGGTCGATTGGCGCGGCTACGTCTATGACTGCGATTTCAATCAGATGCTGGGAATCGGGCTCGGGTGGAAAGGCAGCTCCAAAGTGCACCTGAGAGAATTGGTCGGAGCGGAACTCAGGAACAATCGCATTGCGGTGAAAGACCACTGCTATGGGTGCACCGCAGGACAGGGCTCAAGCTGCGGCGGCGCGCTCGGCTGAGCAAGGTGGACTACCATCCCGCTGCCGCAGCTATTTCACCGGCGCCGCGATACGGGTTAAGTCAGGCCGTACGCCGGCGTACGATCGCAGACGAAAAACCCGCAGGCGGCGCTGCCCGGGAGGGAATCGCAACATGAACAAAGCCAGAATTGCCGTGCTCGCCCTGATCCTGACGCTGATTGCCGCGTTCTTCGCGCTGGACCTGGGCCGTTATCTCACGCTCGAGTTTTTCAGATCGCAGCAGGCGGCGATACAGAACTATGTCGGGATGCAGCCGTTGCAGGCGGGGGCGTTGTACTTCCTGATTTACGTCGCCGTAACGGGACTCTCCCTTCCAGGCGCTGCGCTGATGACGTTGGTCGGCGGCGCCGTATTCGGACTGCTGTGGGGCACGCTCATCGTGTCGTTCGCCTCGAGCCTCGGCGCGACCCTCGCGTTCCTCGCATCGCGCTTTTTGCTGCGGGACTGGGTGCAGCGCAGGTTCGGCGACAAATTGAAGCCGATCAACGACGGCGTCGCGAAGGAAGGGGCGTTCTACCTCTTCGCGCTGCGTCTCGTTCCGGCTTTCCCGTTCTTCGTCATCAATCTCGTCATGGGACTCACGCCGATCCGCACCTGGACGTTCTACTGGGTCAGCCAGGCGGGGATGCTCGCCGGAACGCTCGTCTTCGTTTATGCCGGCACGCAACTCGGCGAGTTCCGGATCTCGTTCGGTCTGCTCGCCTCATTGGCCCTGCTGGGCATCTTCCCGTTGATCGCGAAGAAGACGCTCGACGCCGTGAAATCACGCAAGGTTCTCTCCCGCTGGCCCAGGCCGAAGTCGTTCGAGCGCAACCTGGTCGTCATTGGAGCGGGCTCAGCCGGCCTCGTCGCTTCGTACATTGCCGCGGCAGTCAAGGCGAAAGTGACGCTGATCGAAAAGCACAGGATGGGCGGAGATTGCCTCAACACCGGATGTGTGCCGTCCAAGGCGCTCATCCGATCCGCAAGACTGCTTGCGACGCTGAAGCGCGCGCACGAGTTCGGATTGAAGCGCGCGACGGTGGAGTTCGAGTTTTCGGAAGTCATGGAACGCATACAGCGTGTAATCCGGACGGTTGAGCCGCACGATTCGGTTGCGCGCTACAGCGCCATGGGCGTGGAGTGCATCGAAGGGGACGCCCGAATCACGTCGCCCTACACCGTGGAAATCGACACGTCATCGGGAAAACGTGTGCTCACCACGCGGGCGATCGTGATCGCGGCCGGTGCACGCCCCTTCGTGCCGCCTATACCCGGCATCGAAGACGTGGGTTATCTGACGTCGGACACCGTTTGGTCGCTGCGCACGCTGCCGAAACGCATGGTGGTGCTGGGCGGCGGACCGATCGGCTGCGAACTCACGCAGTGTTTCGCGCGTCTGGGGGCAGGTGTGACACAGGTCGAGATGCTGCCGCGCATCCTGATCCGCGAAGATCCGGATATTTCGGAACGGGTCGCCCGGCAGTTTCGCAGTGAAGGCGTCAACGTGCTGACCGATCACAAGGCCAAGCGCTTCGTCATTGAAGACGGCGAGAAAGTGCTGATCTGCGAGTCGGCAGGCAGCGAGGTGCGAATAGCGTTCGACACGCTGCTGTGCGCGGTGGGCCGCGTGGCACGTACCGAGGGTTACGGTCTGGAGACGCTCGGCATCCCGCTTACCCGCGCGCGAACGATAGAGGTCAACGAATTCATGCAGACGCTCTATCCCAACATTTACGCATGCGGCGACGTCTCCGGACCCTACCAGTTCACGCATACCGCCGCGCATACGGCCTGGTACGCCGCGGTGAACGCGCTATTCGGCCGCTTCAGGAAGTACCGGGCCGACTTCTCCGTGATTCCGTGGGCTACCTTCACCGATCCCGAGGTGGCGCGCGTGGGTCTGAACGAAACCGAGGCACGGGAAAAGGGCATCGCATACGAAGTAACGACGTACGACCTCGCGGATCTCGATCGGGCGATCGCCGACGAAGATGCGCGCGGTGTGGTGAAAGTCCTCACCGTACCGGGACGGGACCGGATACTCGGCGCGACCATCGCCGGTGCGCATGCGGGCGACCTCATCGTCGAATTCATACTGGCGATGCGGCACCGAATCGGGCTCAGCAAGATCCTCGGGACGATCCATATTTACCCCACGCTTGCCGAGGCCAACAAGTACGCCGCCGGAGCCTGGAAGCGTTCCACCGTGACGCGCGGGCAGCTTGCGTTTGCCGAAGCGTTTCAGAGTTGGATGCGCGGGGCGGCGAGCGCAACCGCGGTCGCAGGGCGGCTCTTGCGCATGGCGGGTGACCGGCACCGCGCTTTCCAGCCTGGACCCCACTGAACGCCAGGGCCTCCCGCACGGATGTCGCTTTCCATCATCATCCCGTGTCTCAACGAGGGCGAGGGCATCGCGGCAGCGCTCGAAGCGCTGCAGCCGCTGCGGCGCCGCGGTGCCGAGGTGATCGTAGTGGACGGTGGCAGCAGCGATGACACGCTGGCGCGCGTGCGGGGAGCGGACCGCGTGCTCGCCGCGCCGCGCGGGCGAGCGCATCAGATGAATGCGGGCGCCGCACAGGCGCGCGGCGGAATACTGCTCTTCCTTCATGCCGATTCCCGGCTGCCGCATGCCGTCGACGCACTCATCATCGATGGCCTGCAGCGTACGCGAAAAAGCTGGGGCCGCTTCGACGTGAGGATCGAAAACCGATCTTTGCTGCTGCGCGTGGTTGAAGCGCTGATGAACCTGCGCTCACGGCTCACCGGCATCGCGACCGGGGATCAGGGCATATTCGTGACGCGATCGCTGTTCGATGCGGTGGGCCGCTATCCCGAAATCGCACTGATGGAGGATATCGCGCTGTCACGGCGCCTCAAACGCTACGGTCGCCCGCTCTGCCTGCGACACCGCATCGGAGTGTCGAGCCGCCGATGGGAGCGACACGGCGTGCTGCGGACGATATTCCTCATGTGGCGCCTGCGGCTCGCCTACTGGTTGGGCGCCGATCCGGACAAGCTTGCGTTGCGCTATGCACACCACCAACCCTGACACGCGGCTGCTGCTCTTTACCAAAGCGCCGCGCCCCGGCATGGTGAAGACGCGGCTCGTACCGCTTCTCGGTGAAGCGGGCGCCGCAGCACTGCACGCGCGCCTGACCGAACATGCGCTCGCAATGGCGCGGGCCGCGGCGATCGGGCCGGTGGAGCTCCACTGCGCTCCGGACTGCGACGATCCGTTTCTGCGCCGATGCGCGGACGGCTACGGGGCGCTGCTCGTCCCGCAGGCGCAAGGCGACCTCGGCGCGCGCATGGGCATCGCGTTCCAGCAAGCGCTGGCGCGCAGCCGTTACGTGATCCTGATCGGAACCGATTGTCCCGGTCTGACCGCGAATCATCTGCGGGCCGCGCGCATTGCGCTCGCAACCGGCGCCGATGCGGTATTCATTCCGACAGAGGACGGCGGCTACGCGCTCGTGGGGCTGGCCGGCCATGACGGCCGCGTTTTCGCCGATATCGCCTGGGGCGAAAACTACGTCATGAACCAAACGCGGGAACGGCTCTCCGAATTGGGATGGCGCTGGCGCGAGTTGGAAACCCTCTGGGACATCGACCGGCCGGAAGACTACGAACGGTTGCTGAAACTCAAGCTGCTCGATAGGGTACCCGCGCCTTATTTGGATACTCCCGCAGAAACCGGCAGTTAGCCGCCCGCAGCCGCAGCGACCGCGCTGCCGCCGCGCAGAAATCGATTGCCTTTTTCACCCGGTTCGGGAAGAATAGCGCTCCTTTTTCAGGGGCTTATGTAATCCATGCCATCGCCGCGCCGCCGCCCGCCACATTAACGAGAGCATACTTTCCACTGCATGTCAGATCTTTCCACGCTGTCTGTAA
>DATFGD010000104.1:0-2930 GCA_035249725.1 Burkholderiales bacterium | reverse complement strand
TGATGGCGCTGACCAAAGCCAGCATCGAAAACGTGATCGTCGCGATCACGCTCGCCGAAGCACCGCGTGTGGTGCGGCTGGTGCGCAGCCTGGTGCTCACCTTGCGCGACGAACCTTTCGTTGCCGCGGCCATCGCCGCGGGCACCAATCTGCCGCGCATCCTGCTGCGCCACATCCTGCCGAACATCGTCGCCCCGCTGCTGGTGCAGGCGACCTACGTCTGCGCCTCGGCGATGATCACCGAGGCGATACTGTCCTTCATCGGCGCCGGCACGCCGCCCAACATCCCAAGCTGGGGCAACATCATGGCTGAGGCACGGAGCCTCTTCCAGATCGCGGGCTACCTGATTCTCTTTCCCGGTGTGTGCCTGTCGCTCACCGTGCTCGCGGTGAACCTGTTGGGCGACGGCATGCGCGATGCGCTGGACCCGCGGCTCGCGCGACGCATGTGATGTCGGCTGCGACCATGCAACCGGCAACGATCCCGCTACTCGAGGTGCAGAACTTGAGGACGCATTTCTACACGCGCGACGGCATCGTGCGCGCGGTGGACGGGGTATCCTTTTCAGTCAATGCCGGCGAAACGCTTGCGGTGGTCGGCGAATCGGGCTGCGGCAAGAGCGTGACCTCGCTCTCGATCCTGCGGCTGATCGCTTCGCCGCCGGGACGCATCGTGGAAGGCAGCATCCGGTTCGAGGGACGTGAACTGCTGAATCTTTCCGAGCCTGAGATGCGGAAGGTCCGCGGGAACCGGATTTCCATGGTGTTCCAGGAACCGATGACCTCGCTCAACCCGGTGCTGACCATCGGCCGCCAGATCGCGGAGATGCTGACCCTGCACCGCGGGTTATCCCAACGCGAGGCGCTCGCACAGGCGGTGGAAATGCTGCGCGTCGTCAATCTGCCGGAGCCGGAACGCCGCATCGCGCAGTATCCGCACCAGCTCTCCGGGGGGATGCGCCAGCGCGTGATGATCGCAATGGCGCTCGCGTGCAATCCGCGGCTGCTCATGGCCGATGAGCCAACCACAGCGCTCGACGTGACGATCCAGGCGCAAATTCTGGAGTTGATGCGCAGGCTGAAGGAGAAGACAGGCGCGGCGATTGTGCTGATCACGCACGATCTCGGCGTCGTCGCAGAAATGGCGCAGCGCGTGATCGTCATGTATGCCGGACGCAAGGTGGAGGAGGCGCCCGTTGACGCTTTGTTCGCGCACCCGCGCCATCCTTATACGCGCGGACTGCTCAATTCGATTCCCCGGCTCGGCGAGGCGGAGGTGCAGCAACGCAAACGCCTCGCCGAAATTCCGGGCGTGGTGCCGTCGCTGCGCGAGGAGATACCGGGATGCATATTCGCACCAAGGTGTACCTATGCGACCGAACGCTGCCGCCGCGAATATCCGCCGCTGGAACACAAGAAGGACGGTCATGCAGTGGCCTGCTGGGAATCGGACCGCCTGTTCGGAAACGCCGCATGAATGAGTCGACAGATCACACCGCGGCGCGCGGCTCGGATGCCGCGCTGCTGGAAGTCGCGCATCTCACCAAGCATTACCCGGTGCGTAAAGGCGTCTTTTCCAAAGTGAGCGGGCAGGTGCACGCGGTGGACGACGTGAGCTTTTCGATCGCCGAGGGCGAAACGCTCGGGCTCGTCGGCGAAAGTGGCTGCGGCAAGTCCACCACCGGCAAAACGATATTGCGCCTGATCGAGCCCACATCCGGAACCATCCGCTGGCGCGGACAACGCATCGATCGCTTGAGCAGCCGTGAAGTGCGCCCCTTCCGCCGCGAGTTGCAGGCGGTTTTTCAGGACCCGTACTCGTCGCTGAACCCACGGATGCGCGCGGCCGATATCGTCGCCGAGCCGGTGCGCAATTTCGAATCCGCTTCATCGGCGGAGATTCGTGAGCGCGTGGCGTCGCTCTTCGAGAAGGTCGGATTGCGCCCCGACCAGATGGTCAAGTACCCCTACGAATTTTCCGGCGGCCAGCGCCAGCGGCTCGGCATCGCCCGCGCGCTTGCACCGCGGCCCCGGTTGATCGTGTGCGATGAGCCAGTCTCCGCGCTCGACGTTTCGGTGCAGGCACAGGTGATCAATCTTCTCATGAGCTTGCAGGACGAACTCCGGTTGTCGTACCTGTTCGTCGCCCACGATCTGGCGGTGGTCGAGCACATCAGCCATCGCGTTGCGGTCATGTATCTCGGGAAGATCGTCGAGCTGACCGATAAGCGATCGCTCTTCACCCGACCGCAGCATCCCTATACCGAGGCTTTGCTGTCCGCGGTGCCGGTGCCGGATCCACGGGTCCAAAGAAAGCGTGTCATCCTCTCCGGCGACGTACCGAGCCCCATCAATCCGCCTTCGGGCTGTCGCTTCCATACGCGCTGCCCGTATACGATGCAGCGATGCCGCAGCGAAGAGCCGGCGATGAAGGAAATCCGTACCGGACATTTTGTTGCGTGTCACTTGCGTACGGCGGAGACCCAAGTGCCCGGATGACGACTGAGATCATCGTCTTCCCAGCGCAAGAGAAGCGGTTGGATCCCGGATCATTGTCCGGGATGACGATACTGGCGCAAACTACATCAGGAGTTCGCATTGACTGAAAAAACAACACCGCTCTGGGCGAGCCAGAAGGAAGGCCGGTTCTTCACGCGCCTCGAAGTGACCACCATGCTGAACGGCGCGATGTTATGCGTGCCGCTGCATGTCGTGACGGGGCGTCATCCCGGTCCGGTGTTCGGCATCGTGACCAACACGCACGGCGACGAATTCCTGCCGACGATCGCGATCCGCCGCTACATCAACGGGCTCGACACGGTAAACCTCCGCGGCCGGCTCGTCATCGTGTCGGTCGCGAATCCCATGGCGACTGCGAACTTCGGACGACAGACGCCGGAGCAGCATGGCCGCACGGATCTGCACGAAGT
>DATFGD010000103.1:0-3346 GCA_035249725.1 Burkholderiales bacterium | reverse complement strand
CTCGTGGCTTCAACGTTCCGGTTTCGCTTTTTTTTATTTTTTACTGGTCACTCACGAAACCGATACGGCGCTTCGGTTTCGGAGAAATCGGCGTGGCAAGCTCGCGTATCGCACTGATCAAACCGGCTATCGCCTGATCGTGTGTCGCGACCTTCCTTTCAAGCTCGTCCAGTTTCCCGGAAAGTTCTTTGTTGGTTGCAATCATTTCTCGAAGCCGCACGAACGCGCGCATGATCTCGATGTTGACGCGGATGGCTTGAGGGCTATTCAGTACGCTCGAAAGCATGGCGACGCCTTGCTCGGTGAAGGCGAAGGGCAAATAGCGGCGGCCACCCCAACTTGAGGTCACAGATTGTGACCTCAAGCCTACAACGTCCTGATTGTTAAGCTCAAACATAAAATCAGCAGGAAACCGTTCGCGATTTCGTTTTACGGCCTGAACGAGAACCTTGGTCTGCACTCCATAGAGGCTGGCTAGAGTGGAATCCAGCAACACTTTGTGCCCGCGCACGAGCAGGATGGATTCCGCAATCTTCGATGCAGTCGTCAGCGCTTTGCCGTGAGCAGCCATTCTTTTTCCCGGAGTTCTTCTTTCTCCGGTAACGAGGAATAACCGACTGTGGTTGACCGTCGTTAGTAAAGTGAAAGGAAATGGAAACGTCGGAGATTGCGGGTGGGAGAAAATCGTGACGGTGACTCCCCGGCGAGTCTGAGGATAGCCTCACTCGATTTTCAAGCCGATCATCTTTACTCGCTTGGCATAACGCTCGACCTCGGATTTTAAATACGCTCGCGCCGCCTCCGGTGTAGCAGACGCGCCGGTAAGAACACCAATCTTTGCGTAACTCTCTTGCAGGCTTTTCGACTGCAGCGCTTTCACTACGGTCTGGTGCAGCTTCGCGCTAACTTTTTCGGCGTTCCCGCGGGACAAGCAGCATGTTCCAGACATCTCCTCTGCGCGACAGTTGCTACTCGCCGGCCAACACATCGATGAAGCGCACGCGGCCGGAGACGCGGTATACCGCGAAGTCGCGCCGGTCTGCGGTCAGGATTTCGCGCACGCCGCTGCGGGTCGCGAGCAGCACCACCGAAGCATCGGCGAAATCCATCGGCTGGTCGGCGTACTTGCGAGCAAGCTTCTCGACCGCCCGGAAGTCCACCCGATCGCGGTCAACGACAAGCAGTCCGGCCTGCGCGGCGTCCCCCAGCCAGTCCAGGCAGCGCAACTGCTGCGCGTGCGACAGCAGGGCCAGCGCCTCGGTGAGGACCGCCTCGGTCGTGAGAAACCGTCCGCGGTAATCTCGCAGGAAAGCGCGGCAGCGGCCGTGCAGCGGATCCTTCTCGTCGAACAGGCCGATCAGGAAGCCCGAGTCAACGACGACGTTTCTCACGGACGTAGTCGCGGAAGCGTCGCTGGCGGGTACGGCGTGTCGTGCGGGCTGCCCGATCAGGGACCGGCAGCAGGACGGCCTCGGCGAGGCTGCCCAGCGTCGGGCCCGTCTGCGCCACAAGATACTGCGCGACGCCCTGTTGCACGGCATGGCTTCGGGTCTCGCCAGTCTGTTCGCAATGCCGATCGAGCGCCGCGGCGAGCGCCGGGTCGAGTCGCACCGAGAGAAGTGAGCGGGGCTTTGTCATACATATCAGTCTATAGTATGACAATAGAGGGGGTAAGGCGCGCGACCGTGGGAGATAGGGGGCGCTGTCTGGATCCCAGCTTTCGCTAGGGAGACGATCGGTTATCATCGCGGCACACGATGAGGAAACTCAAATGGCGATGAAGCGGATGATGGTTGAGATCGGCATGGGGACCGACATACGCGGGGCGGATTACACCAAGGCGGCAGTGCGGGCGTTGCGGGATGCGCTGTGGCACAACTCGCTCAACGTCGCGGACGCGCTCGGCAAGCCGACCGACTCGATGGTGGTGGAGATACTGATCGGCGTGCCCAAACCGGAGCGTGTCAATAAGGAAGAAGTCCTCGCAGTGCTGCCGCACGGCACTGGCACCGTGAAAGTGGTCGAGGGTGGACTGGAGATCGTGAACGACGCCGGCACGGGGTCCACGGTCATGGCGAATTGCGCCGCGATCGTGCATCTCGACGTCGCCTGAAGGAGTCGCCATGCCGCTCAAACGCGTGATACTCGAAATGGGCACCGGCAACGATCTGCACGGTGGCGACTACACCAAGGCCGCGGTGCGCGCGCTGCAGGACGCCTTGCACCATTCGTCGCTGAGTTTCGTCCGCTCCCTCGGGCTCGATCGAGAAGCGGGACAGATAGAAGTCACGATCGGCGTGCAGCGCCCCGAAAAGGTCGATGCCGCGGCGGTGAAAGCGGGCGTGCCACACGGCAAAGTGAAGGTCAATGTCGTCAAAGGCGGGCTCGACGTGCCGGCCGCCGATGGCCACGATCTCGCGGTGATCGCGAGCGCGGCGATCGCGGTGCGATTCGAGCTGTCTTAGCGGCGGCTCAATCCAGCACAGTATTCGAGGTAACTGGACGGGAGCGATAGGACGGCGGCGGTGTCGAAAAGGGGCATAGCCGGCCCATGTGGTGGCCGGCGACGCATGCGAAAGGAGACTTCACATGTACCTAGCCCGGTTTTCGTACGATGTCGCGCCGATCAACCGCCAGCGCGCGATCGAGTTCATCAACCGCGAAGTGGAAGCCGCAGCGCGCAAGAAACTGAATGCCCGGCTGCTGGTGCCGTTAACGCGCGGTCAGGGCGGCGCGGCGCTGCAGTTCGAAGTGGAACTGCCCAATCTCGAGCAATTCGAAGAGTTTCGCGAGAAGGGCATCGAGTCGGGCAAGGAAACCGGCAACTGGATGCACAAGTTCAGCGAGATCCTGGTTGCGCCGCCGCAGGTCGAGTTGCTGAGAATCGAGGAAAAATAACCGTCTATTTCGAGGGTGCGCTGCTGCCGCATCCGGGCGCACAAGTACCGGCGGCGCGTTCGTCGTAATCCAGCACTGTGCCGCTTTTCGACAGCGTTACGCTGCAGCACGCGACGAGTTCGTCCTGCAGCAGGCGGCGGCCGCGACTCGCACGGCTTTTGATGGCTGACAGCGACACGCCTTCCGCTTCAGCGAGTGCGCGGAGCGGCCGGCCGTCGAATTCCGCAGCGAGCAGCGTATCGCGGTAGATCGGCGGCAGGCGTTGTATCAGCGGCCGAAGACACATAGCCAACTCCTGCGCGGCGTCGCTGTTCTCGCGCGTGTCGGCCAGACCCTCGGGCAGTTCCTCGCTCGGGCGTTGGCGGCGGTGGTAATCCATCGCGGCGTTGCGCGCGACCGCGTAGAGCCAGCCGGTGAGATTCTCCGGTGCTTGCGCCTGATCGCGGCC
>DATFGD010000102.1:0-5701 GCA_035249725.1 Burkholderiales bacterium | reverse complement strand
ATAGCGGAATATCCCGGAGCGGTCGGCGTGCACCCGGAGGACCTCGTCGTAAAAAATGTTACGAACGTTCTGTTCGATCGCATCGTCGAAGCGCTGACCCATCCGGCAGACCGCGAAGCGGCACAGTCTTCCGGTTCAGCCCGGCTTGCGAACGAGATCGTCTACGAAGGCACTTTCGAAGAGGTCAACGACTACTTCAGGACTGGCGAGTGGACCGACGAGCTTCCCATCGTCCCGCCAACACTCGAGCGGGTGGAAGCGTTCCTGAAGCACACCGATCGCTCGCCCGCAGAAACGATTGCGGTTCTCCCGCAGGCCAACCTGGCGGCTGTTCCCTGGAACATTGCAGCGAATGCCGTCATGGCGGGATGCCGTCCGGATTGCATGCCGCTGCTGATCGCCGCGGTGGAGGCGATCGCGGACAACGCGTACAACCTGAACAACATCGGCAGTACGTGGGGCGTGTTTCCGTTCCTGCTCATCAACGGACCTGCGATCGAGAAGATGGGAATCGAGAGCGGAGGGCAACTGATTTCCAGAGGGCAGAACCCGGCAATCGGCCGCGCACTCGGGCTGATCATCAAGAATATTGCGGGCTACAAGCTCGGCAGGAACTACATGGGGACTTTCGGGTATCCACTCAGCTTTACCCTGGCGGAAAACGAAAAGGAATCCCCATGGGCGCCGTACCACGTCGAGCGCGGATTCGCCCAGGATGACAGCACAGTCACGGCAGGCGCTACCGTAACCTGGGGTTGGCCGCCTGCAATCTACGGCACGCCCGACAAGACGGCCGCGCAGAGCGCGCTCGAATTCCTGAGCATGGAAATCACCAAGAAGCCTTGCCTCGCCCGGCTCGCCGAGCGCGGGCCGAAAGGTTTCCGAAACATGATCACGATACTGCTGGCGCCGCCGATTGCGAAATCGCTCGCGGCGGCCGGCTACACGAAGCAGAAGATCCGGGAGTATTTGTATGAAAATGCGCGGGTGCCGTTCCGGGAACTCGAGTTTCTCCTGAAGTACGGGCACTCGGAGGCGTTCACGATTCCGGATGCGGTTCGGGTGGGCGTGTATCCGGAGGAATACCTGGTCAAGCCGGATGAACTCGTGCGGGTGGTGCCGAGTCCCGAGACGATCAATATCGTGGTCTGCGGTGACCCGCACCGCAATCGGGCCATGGTGCTCTGGGGCGGATACGTGAACCCCGTCACCAGGAAAATGGACTTGTCGCGTTGAGGGAGAACAAGCTCGAGCATTGGGACGAGACCACCGGTCGTCTCATAGCGTTCGCTCAGAAAACGAGCTACGAGGGGCTCGATGCCGGGACGCGACACGAGACCAAGCGTCATCTCCTCGACACCTTCGCAAGCGCGCTCGGTGCGTACGACGAGCGTGTCTGCATCATGTCTCGTTCGTTTGCAGCCCGATATCACTCGACTGATCAGGCGCGCGTTTGGGGAAGCGGCATCTGTGCTGCCCCGGATATCGCTGCATTCGCGAACGGGGTAATGGTGAGAACGCTCGATGTGAGCGACACGTATCTCGGGCGTAGCCGAGGTCATCCGAGCGATATGATTTCGGGTCTGGTCGCGGTTGCCGAACTCGCGCATGCCGATGGGAAAGCCCTGATCGAAGCCATTTCACTCGCCTATGACGTCTATTGCAGCTTTTGCGAGCACGTGGACGTCAACGCCAAAGGGTGGGACCAGCCGGTTTATAACGTCCTGGGGTGTGCACTGGGAGCAGCGAAGCTGATGGCTTTGTCCGCCGACGAAACGGGACACGCGGTTTCTCTGGCGATCACGCCGAATATGGCGCTTGCGCAGGCGCGACGCGGCAATCTCTCGGGTTGGAAGGGGTGCGCGGGAGCCAATGCATCGCGCAATGCCGTCTTCGCTGCAATGCTGGCCCAGGAAGGGTTCACGGGCCCTGCAGCGGCTTTCGATGGTTCCGGAGGCTTATGGGAAGTGATCGGGCGCACCGATTGGCCCTTGCCGGATCAACCCCTCATTCGAAAGACGCATACCAAGAGCCTGCCGGTGTGCTATCACGGTCAATCCGCCGTGCTCGCCGCGCTCGATCTTCGTCAGCGCGTGAATAGGCTCGAGATCGAGGAAATCAAAGTCGAGGCGTACGGGACCGCGGTCTTCATGATGGGGAACGATGCCTCGCGTTGGGCGCCTACGACCCGGGAGACGGCAGACCATAGTTTCCCGTATTGCATCGCCATCGCGCTTCTCGACGGCGAGGTGACGCAAGCCTCATTTGCCGAGGACCGGCTCGGAGATCCCGCGGTGAAGGAATTGATGCGCAAAGTGAAAGTCGTCGAGGCCCCCGCGTTGTCGGCGATGTATCCGGAGGGCGCGCCCGGTCGGGTGACGATCTTGACGCGGTCGGGGGAAACTCACGCCGCAGAGGTGCGCTATCCCAAGGGACACGAGAAGAATCCGATGCCCGATATCGAGATCGAAGAGAAGTTTATCGAACTGTGTGCAGGGCGGCTCAGTGCAGCGCAACGGGAGAAGGTGATCGAGACGCTTTGGCAGTTGGAGGGCGTGGAAGATGTGCGCACGCTGACCGCGCTGCTCTCACCGAAGGCATAGCAATGTCCGCCGATTCATCGTTGTTGCCCGGGGCGACCCGCGACCTGGCCGCGTTTGCATCCGGGCTTCGCTATGAGGATATTCCGCGCGAGGCCGTCGAGCGGATAACGCTGAGTGTCCTCGACAGCCTGGGCTGTTGTCTATTTGGGGCGAGTCTGCCGTGGACGCGTAAGGTCGCCGCCCTGGCGAAGGCTGAAGGGGCGCATCCGGTTGCCTCGTTAATGGGTATGGGCGAGCGAACATCGGTCGCGCTTGCAGCGTTGGTGAACGGCACGAGCGGCCATGCTTTCGAACTCGACGACATCCACAAGGAATCGATCATTCATGCCGGATCGATTGCGACGCCGGTGGCCTTTGCTTTCGCCGAGCAGCACGGCGGTGCGCCGGGCAAGGACGTGATCACGGCAATGACGGCGGGGTACGAAGTCGGGCATCGCGTCGGCAGCGCGGCGACGATGAGTCTCTTCTTCCGGGGCTTCCACCCGCAGGGTACTTCCGGAGTGTTTGTCGCCGCCGCCACCGCCGCCCGCGCCATGGCGCTCGATGCATCCCGGTTTCAACACGCGCTGGGCATTGCGGGGTCGCAGGCGGGCGGGCTGATGGCGGCGCAGGAAGGCGCAATGGTCAAGCGCTTTCATAGTGGCCGTGCCGCGCAGAGCGGCGTTTATTCCGCGCTTCTGGCAGGCGATGGCTTCACGGGAATCACCGACGTGCTGGAGGCATCGTACGGCGGTTATCTCAGCACGCTTTCGGACAAGCCGGCGCCGGCGCGGCTGACCGAAGGCCTCGGCACGGTCTGGGAGACACTCAACGTCGGATACAAGCCGCATGCGAGCGTCACGAGCATCCACACGGCGCTCGATGGGCTTGCCGATATTCTGCGGGAGAACAATCTTGGCGCCGACGATATTTCAAGAGTAGAAGCAGGGTTGAGCCCGATGACGCACCTCCATTGCGCTTGGGAATACAAGGCGCAGGGCGTTACGGCTGCCCAGATGAACCTCTTTTACGGATTGGCCGTGATCGCCATCGACGGCATGGCCTTTACCGACCAGTACCGGGAAGAGCGGCTGCGCGACCCCCGGATTCTCGAGTTCATCGGCCGGATCTCGGCGACGGTCGACCCGGAGATCGAGACGATGGGCGCCGCATTCAGGCATGCTGCGCGCGTGATCGTGATCACCCGCGACGGAAGGACATTCGAGAAGCTCGTGCTGCATCGCCGAGGCAGCCCGGAAGTCCCCATGCAACCGGACGACATCGTATACAAGTTCCGCCACGTCGTGCGCTCCTGCATACCGGAGAAGCGTATGTCGAGGATACTGGATCTCGTACGCGGCCTCGATCGTCTCGACGACACGCGGGAGCTGATCGAGCTCGTCGCGGCCAGGATCAATTGAGCCAGAAGGTGAAGCGTTTACGATTCTCACGTTCCGGAATCTTGCTACGCAACTATAAAGGAGGAAACATGACTGGAAATCTACGTGCGCTCTGGGTGTGTCTGTTTTGCTCGGGATTCGCAATGGTCGCTCACGCTCAGAAGTATCCCGAGCGTCCGCTTCGCCTCATCGTTCCATTCTCGCCCGGCGGAACGAGTGATCTCGTAGGCCGTTTGTTGGCCGCCAGGCTGGGTGACGAAATCGGCCAGACCGTGATCGTGGATAACCGCGGCGGCGGAGGCAGCACGTTGGGCACGGGCATAGCGGCGCGGGCGGCGCCTGACGGATATACGCTGATCGTTTCCCACATCGCGCTCGCAATCAATCAAACGCTGTATTCAAAGCTGCCGTACAGGGCGTTGACCGATCTCGCGCCCGTATCGAAACTGGGCGTTGCGCCCTCTGCGGTGGTCGTCAACAACAAACTGCCCGTCAAGAACATGAAAGACTTGATCACATTGGCGAAGAAGGAACCCGGAAAGTTGAACTATGGCTCGGGGGGTGTGGGGAGTTCAGGGCACTTGTCCGTTGCGCTGCTGGAACATGTCGCCGGGGTGAAGTTCACGCACGTGCCGTACAAGGGCGGCGGCCCATCGGTAGCCGCGACGATTGCGGGCGAGGTGCACCTCTCGATTCCCGTTATGGCGAGCGCCGCCAACCACGCGAAAGCCGGCCGCGTCAGATTGCTGGCGGTAACGAGCGCGAGACGATCCCAGGCGTTTCCCGACGTGCTCACAGCGCAGGAAGCCGGCGTCCCGGGATATGTCTATGAGACGTGGTTCGGTCTCTTTGCACCGGCCGGCACGCCAAAGGCGATCATTGCCAAATTGAACCAAGCGACCGTCAAAGTCCTCGGCATGACGGACGTGCGCGAGCAACTATTCAGCCAGGGCGTCGAGGCGGATTCGTCCACGCCGGCGGAATTGGCCAAGACCCTGCGTGAGGATACGGCGACCTGGGCCAAGATCATCAAAAGCGCCGGGATACCGATCAACTAGAGGCCGGCCCAGTGCGCGGCTATAACGGCTGTTGGTAATATCGCTCTATTGTCAAATTCGGAAAGATAAAGTCATGGCCCGGCATGCAAAGCAGACGATAGGCGGCATCTCGGTGTATGTGCCGACCGGCGCGATCGATACGCAGTCGAAGCAGCTCGCCCCAAGATTAACGACGCTCCGCGGGGCGCGCATTGGCATACTCGATAACTGCAAGGAATTTGCCGACATCGTGCTGCGCGGGGTCGCCGGCGTACTGCAGCACGAGCACGGCGTTTCCGACGTGAGGTTCTGGCAGAAATCCTATCTCGGCGTTCCGTCTCCCTACGCCGAAGAAATGGCGGCGCACTGCGACGCGGTCATCAACGGCGTCGGCCACTGAGGCTCTTCGACGCCCTGGACCGCGCGTGACGCGGCCGCACTCGAAGACCTCGGCATCCCCACCGTCACCGTCATCAGTACCGCTTTCGCGCCGCTCGCGCAGGTGGTGGGAGAGGGGTTGGGCCATGACAGCCTTCCCATCGTGGTCGTACCCCATCCGCTCGGAAACCGGGACGAACGCGTGATTCAGAAGTACGGCGCGGATATCGCGCAGCAGTGCGTTCGCGTTCTCACCACGCCCGTCGATGTGCTGGCACGTGAGTTCGAGGCGAAGCAATATCCG
>DATFGD010000101.1:0-2968 GCA_035249725.1 Burkholderiales bacterium | reverse complement strand
CACGCGCCGCCGGATTGTCGAAAGGCCGCGTGCTGATGGTCTACGGCTTCCGCAATGCGCTGCTGCCGGTCATCACGACGCTCGGCATGGTGTTCTCGTTCGTGCTCGGTGCGAACGTCCTCGTCGAGAAAGTGTTCGCGTGGCCGGGCATCGGCTCGTATGCGATCGAAGCGCTGGTGCTGTCGGACTACGCGGCGGTGCAGGGGTTCGTGCTGTCGATGGCGGTGCTCTTCGTGCTGTTGAACCTCGCGATCGACATCGTTTACACGCTGATCGATCCGCGGGTCAGACTGGAGGGATGATGCCGGCGGCTCAGACGGCGTTCGTACCCGATATCGCCCGCCCCTCGCTCAGACGGTCGGCGTTCTTGCGCGGCTTCGCGCATTTTCGCTACGTGATGGCGTCCAACCCGGTCACGTTCCTCGCCTTCGTGCTGCTCGCGGGGATGATCGTGATTGCCATTTTTGGCCCGATGCTGGTGCCGCACGATCCGCTCGCGACCCTCGCCGACCAGGCGATGAAGCCGCCCAGCCGGGAGCATTGGTTCGGCACCGATCAACTGGGGCGCGATGTCTTCTCGCGCGTGATCGTCGCAACGCGCCTCGATCTGCTGATCTCGGTGTCAGCGGTGGCGATGTCGTTCTTCGTCGGCGCGACGCTCGGTGCATGTGCCGGCTACTGGGGCGGATGGTTCGACAAGCTCTCCGGACGTGTGCTCGACACCATCATGGCGTTTCCGCTCTTCGTGCTGGCGATGGGCATCGTCGCGGCGGCGGGCAATACCATACAGAACATCGTGCTCGCGACCGCCATCATCAATCTGCCGTTCTATGCGCGGGTCGCGCGCGCCGAAGTGTCGATTCGCCGCAACGCGGGTTACGTGCAGGCCGCGCGGCTCTCCGGCAATTCGGAAGTGCGCATCCTGCTTATGAAAGTGCTTCCCAATACGCTGCCGCCGATGATGGTGCAGCTCTCCCTCAACATGGGATGGGCGATCCTGAACGCCGCCGGGCTCTCCTTCATCGGGCTCGGCGTGCGGCCGCCTGCCGCCGAGTGGGGCATCATGGTGGCGGAAGGCGCGAACTACATCGTCTCGGGCGAATGGTGGCTCGCGCTGTTTCCCGGCGCGGCGCTCATGCTCGCGGTTTTCACGTTCAACCTTTTGGGCGACGGCCTGCGCGATCTCGTCGATCCGCAGCGGCGCACATGATCCAGGCGCTGCACAATCCGCCGCTGCTCGCGGTGCGCGATCTGTGCGTGGAGTTCGCCACGCGGCGCGGCCCCGTCACTGCGGTGCGCTCGGTCAACCTGCAGGTCGCGAAGGGCGAGACGCTGGGCATCGTCGGTGAATCCGGATCCGGAAAATCGGTGACGTCGTACGCGGTCATGCGCATCCTCGACCGCGCGGGACGCATCGCCTCGGGTTCCATCGACTTCGGCGGCATGCACCTGCATGACGCCGATGAAGCGGCGATGAGCGAGCTGCGCGGCCGCGAGATCTCGATGATCTTCCAGAATCCCCGTGCCGCGCTCAATCCGATCCGCCCCATCGGCAAGCAGATCGAGGACGTGCTGATCCGTCATGCGCAGGCGACGCACGACAACGCGCGGGCAAAGGCGATCGCGATGCTGGAGCGCGTGCGCATCCACGATGCGGCGCGCCGCTACCGCGCCTACCCGTTCGAGCTCTCCGGCGGCATGTGCCAGCGGGTGGTGATCGCCATTGCGCTCGCCTGCAATCCGCAGTTGCTGATCGCGGATGAGCCCACCACCGGGCTCGACGTCACCACGCAAAAGACGGTGATGGAACTCGTGCGCGATTTGACGCGCTCCGAGGGCATGGCGACGCTGCTCATCACGCACGATCTCGGGCTCGCCGGCGAGTACTGCGATCGCGTCGTGGTCATGGAGCAGGGCCGCGTCGTCGAGCAGCAGGAGACAGGAGCGCTGTTCACTGCGCCCGCGCACGTCTACACCCGGCGGCTGATTCGCTCGACGCCGCACGCCGCGCGCACGGTGCGCGATTTGCTGCCCGAACATGAGCATTCGCCGCAACCGCCGGCGGTAACCGTGACGGCCGAACCGCTGCTCGAAGTGCGTAACCTGGTGAAGAGTTTCAGCGCACCGGCCGGGTTGCTGCAGCGGTTGGTGAGGCGCCGCGAATCTTCCGCACGACCGTTTCGCGCGGTGGACGACATCAGTTTCAGCATTGCGCGCGGGGAGAGCGTGGGTCTGGTCGGGGAGTCGGGCTGCGGAAAATCGACGGCCTCGGCGATGATCATGCGCCTGCTCGATGCCACCGCAGGCAGCATCCGCTTCAAGGGACACGAGCTCACGAAAATCCCCGCGGGCCATTTTGCGCGCTCGCCGCTGCGTCGCGAGCTGCAGATGGTGTTCCAGGATCCGCACGAGAGCCTGAATCCCCGTGCCACCGCCGCGCAGACCATCGGCGATCCGTTGCGACGGCTCGACGGCATGACGCGCGCGGGCGAGATACGGGCGCGCGTCGAGCAGCTCGCCGTCAGCGTGGGCCTGCCGCTGGACTTGCTCGATCGGCTGCCGCACCAGCTTTCGGGCGGCCAGAAAGCGCGCGTCGGCATCGCGCGCGCCATCGCAACGCGCCCCGAACTGCTGATCCTCGACGAGCCGACCGCCGCGCTGGACGTCTCGGTGCAAGCCGTGGTGCTCAACCTGCTTGCTGATCTGCGGGTGGCGTTTGGCATGAGCTATCTGTTCGTAAGCCACGACCTCGAGGTGGTGCGTCTCATGTGCGATCGCATCATCGTGATGCGCGGCGGGCGCATCGTCGAAGAAGGCGCCGCGGAACGCGTGCTCGGCGCGCCGCACGCCGATTACACGAAAGAACTTCTCGCCGCGATCCCGCGCCCCGCGCATCTTACCCAATACGCCGAAGCCGCGCGGGTGGCGAACGCATGATCGCGCCGGTCACCATCGCGGATATCCGCGA
>DATFGD010000100.1:0-2797 GCA_035249725.1 Burkholderiales bacterium | reverse complement strand
CCGTCGGTCGGTATCAGGATGTTCTTGAACATCAGTCCTCCTCTCCGAGGCGTAACCCCGCTCCTGAGACGGGCCGCATTTTCCATTATTTGGACCCGGCGCAAAGCTTGTCGTTCCGTCCCTGCACTGTCAAGCACTATTTTGACAGCACTATTTTGCCGTTCGGGACGCTTAGAATAGTGCGCGCCTTTCCACCGATCGCAATCGTTCAAAGGGATTTCTCATGCGCCGCCTGATGGTTTTCACCGGGGATGTCAATCTCACGAACGTCACCGACCCGGCGGTGCCCTTCGCGCGGGTCAGCACGGGATTGCGAGAGGCCGACGTCCTTTTCGGGAACTTGGAGTGCTGCCTGTACCAACCGCCGGCGGAGCGCTCGCTGATGGACGAAGGATTCTACGTGAATCCGGCTGTCGGACGTGCCCTCGCGCTTGCGGGCTATCACGTGGTCGGCAATGCCAATAACGTCAACTACGGCGCCGACGCGATCCGCTCATCGCTGCTCGAGCTGGACCGGCTGGGCATCGCCCACGTCGGCGCGGGCATGAATCGCGAGCAGGCACGCGCCCCCGTGGTCATCGAACGCCGCGGGGTGCGCTTCGGCTTCCTGCAGCGCACATCCGTCTACTGGCCGACGAACCACGAAGCGGGCGAACATTCGCCTGGCGTGGCGGCGCTCCGCGGACACACGGCCTACCAGTTGCCGCTGCACAAGACGCGGCCCGAGATTCCGCCGGCGAATCGCCCCGGCGTCCCGCCCGAGATCCTGACGTGGGCCGACCCCGTCTATCTGGCGCAATACCGCGCTGAAGTCGCCGCACTGCGCAAGGACGTCGATATCGTCGTCGCTTCCCACCACTGGGGCCTGCACGAGGAGGTGCTGCAATACATGACGGAGATCGCGCATGCCGCGATCGATGCCGGCGCGGACATCGTCATCGGGCACGGGCCGCACTTTTCCTTGCCCGTGGAAGTCTACCGGGGCAAGCCGGTTTTCTACGGCCTCGGAAACTTTTCGTTCCATACCGGCCATGGCGGCAGAAAGCATGGCGATTGGATCGGCATGTTGGTGCACGTCGCGCTGGAAGACCGCCGCATCCAAAATGTGTCGTTCCGGTTCGTGCGCCACAACGAAAAAAACGAGACATTACTCCGCACGATGAAAGAAGAACCGGAGATGATCGCGAAGATCGCCGAACGCAGCGCGCCGTTCGGCACGCGCTTGGTCATCGACGGAGAGTCATCCGTCGTGCAGTTGTCCTGAAGCCCCATACGAACCGTTCATGGTTCCCTTCGACTAGCCTGTCCTGAGCGAAGTCGAAGGGCTCAGGACAGGCTCGAAGCTCACCACGAACGGTTGTCTGTAATGCCCGTTCGCCCTGAGTTCATCGAAGGGTGAACGATCGCTCTACCCTTCTAAATACCGCCCGGCTCGTCAGCAGGATGGCGCAGCTTGCGCAGCTCGTAGCGTTTTCCCGGCACCTGCGCGAGCGCCTTCTCGTCCACCTCGACGCCGAGCCCCGGTGCGGTGGGTAACTCGATGTAACCGTTTTTGGGTTTTAGCTGATTGGCTGAGATGCGGTCGCCGAATTCCACGAACGGCAGGAAATACTCGGTGATAATGAAGTTCGGCATGGTGGCCGACGCGTGCACCGTGGAAGCGAGCGCGACGACCGTCGAGTTGTAGTTGTGCGGGGACACGGCGACGAGAAACGACTCCGCCATCGCTGCGATTTCTTTTAGCTCCAGGATCCCGCCGCAACACGCGACGTCCGGGTTGAGTATGTCGGCGGCGCGTTTTTCCAGCAAGGGCCGGAAGCCGGTCTTGGTGTAGGTCGCTTCGCCGATCACCATCGGCACGCCAATCTCGCGGCGGATGTGCGCAAGTTCATCAGCGTATTCCGCCTGGCACGATTCCTCCATCCAGTAGAGCCCCAGTTCCGCGAGCCGCTTGTCGAGTCGTATCGCATGCATCGGCGCCAGCCGGCGATGCTGATCGATCAGGATATCGACATCGCGACCGACGGCTTCCCGCACCGCCTTCACCACGGCCACCGCACGATCCTCGTGCTCCTTTGGAATATAGGTGCGCCAGGGCGAGGGAAGCGGATCCAGCTTGAGCGCGGTCCAGCCCTGAGCAACGACTTTCTCGGCGGCACGCGCGTAATCGGCGGGCGTCTTGAGTCCGTAGCCCCAGCCGTTGGCGTAGACCCGGACCTTGTCGCGGCAGCGGCCGCCCAGCAGGTTGTAAACCGGTTGCTTGCACGCCTTGCCGACGATGTCCCACAGCGCCTGTTCGATCCCGCTGATCGCACAGAAGAGTTCCACGGAGCCGCGGCGGGCTGCGTAGTCGTCGAAGGCAAACTGCGTGAAATGCTTGATGTCGAAAGGGCTGCGCCCGACGACGTACGGTCCCAGCGCTTCGAGTTGCGCGACGACCGGCCGGTCGCGGTCATACTGCGAGTACGCTTCTCCCCAGCCGTGGATGCCTTCGTCCGTCTCGACTTTGACGAAGATGAGATTTTTCCGCCAGCCGGGATGGACGGTGTAGCTCTTGACGTTCGTTATTTTCACGGCAGGCCCCTGAAAAAATCCCCCCTTCATCAGGAGGGGTCGCGCCGAGGCGACGGAGTGGTCGGTTGGTGACGCGTCTCACCACCCGCCTCGCTACGCTCGTCACCCTCCTCGTCGAAGGAGGGGAAAGCGCAGTCGAATCTATGCGTCACACTCCAGGGTGTCAAGTCAGCCTGCACGCGGTGCTATAATTTTTTGCCCGTCTGCAACACCAACAACCATG
>DATFGD010000099.1:0-4003 GCA_035249725.1 Burkholderiales bacterium | reverse complement strand
GAATTTTCCGTTTTTCAATACGCAGCGTTACTGGCAGGACCACATCCTGTCCCTGCGCGAACAGGCCGCACTGCTCGACGAAGCGCCGCTCCAGATCCACGTGTGAGGGTGCTGCTCGATATCATGGTTCCGATCGCCGTGCTTTATGGCTGCGTCGTCGGTCTCGTCTTCCTGTTTCAGTCGCATCTGGTCTACTACCCCGCTATCGGGCGGGAAGTGATGACTACCCCTCAGGCTTACGGTCTCGTTTATGAAGACATCGAAATAACGACCGAGGACGGGGAGAAAATCGCCGGCTGGTGGGTGCCGGCGGCGCAAGCCCGCGGGACCGTGCTGATGTTTCATGGCAACGCCGGCAACATCTCGCATCGCCTCGATTATCTGCGGATGTTCCATGCGCTCGGCTACGCCACGCTGATCATCGATTACCGCGGCTATGGCAGGAGCACGGGCTCGCCATCGGAGGCGGGCACGTATCGCGATGCCGTCGCCGCATGGCGGCACCTCACGCAACAGCGCGGCATCGCCGGTTCCGATATCGTCCTCTTTGGCGAGTCGCTCGGCGCAGCCGTGGCTTCGTGGCTCGCAACGCGCCATACGCCGCGCGCCCTCGTGCTTGCCTCGCCCTTTACCTCGGTGCCCGACCTGGGTGCGCAGGTGTACTGGTTCCTGCCGGTGCGCCTCATCAGCCGTTTCCGTTACGACAATCTGGCCAACCTCACGGAGATCAAGGCGCCGGTGCTGATCGCGCACAGCAGGGAGGATGAGATCGTGCCGTTCGCGCACGGCGAGCGTTTGTATCAAGCGGCGCGCGAGCCGAAACAGTTCCTCACGTTGAGGGGCGGTCATAACGACGGATTCATCTTCGCCCGCGATGAATGGGTACGTGCGCTCGCAGACTTTCTGGAACGCCACGTGCCGGAACAGCGGTTTGCACAATGACGAAATCATGTTTTGCTGGCTGGGATCCGGGCTTTCTCGAGCGTTCAGCCATGTTCGCACCGTTGCGGGTCCACGCTGCGCGGCTGCGCACACAGCACTGGCCCACGCTCGACGATCTGCAGCGCGCGCTCGCTGAGCGCCGCCCACTAGGGGTCGCACGGAGCGGCGCCCCGATCTCGTTCGTGCCGCAGGAGCGTCGCGCCGGCCTCTTCGAGGACGGATACGAACCGCGCATCTATCTCGAGGGCGAGGTGCAGGTGCGCGAGCGCGACTGGCACGATTTGCTGAACGCGCTGGTATGGCTTGCCTTCCCGCGGGCGAAGGCTGCACTCAACGCCCGCCACTACCATGCATTGCTCGCGCAGCGGGCGGCCGGTGCGCCCAACCGAGGCCCGGTCCAGGATGCGATGACCCTATTCGATGAAGGCGGCATCATCGTTGCTGCGCGCGATAGCGAGTTGTTGCGCCGGATCGAGCGCTTCGAATGGAAGGCCCTGTTCTGGCACAATCGCGCCCGCGTGGTGGCCGACATGCGTTTCTACCTGTTCGGCCATGCGCTTTACGAGAAGGCGCTCAACCCATTCACCGGCATCACGGCACGCGGCCTGCTGTTCGAAGTGGACGCAGGATTGCTGGGCGCGCCGCTCGAAGTCCAACTCGCGCATTGCGACGCGCTGGCGGCGAGCCGGCTTGAAGACACGGCACTGCGATCACCGAATGAACTCGCACCGGTTCCGCTCCTCGGAGTCCCGGGCTGGTGTACCGAAAATGAATGCGAGTCGTACTACGACAACAAGGCGTACTTCAGACCGGGTCGGGCGCGCCGGATGTGATGGCGTCAGCCGCCGATTGATGCCGCTCCTGCCTGCTGCGCGATCTCGTACACGGTCACGCGATTCTTGCCGGCAGACTTGCTCGCGTACATCGCCTTGTCGGCCTTTTCCTTGATCGCTTCGATACTGCCGCCATGCTGCGGATAGCACGCGACGCCGATGCTGGCCGTGACGTTGATGTTCCTGTCGCGCACCCATAACGGCGACGACTGTATCGTCCGCAGGATCTTGTGCGCGACCCCGACGCCGCCCTCGCACGGCGTTTCGGGCAGCAGCACAACGAACTCATCGCCGCCGAAACGTGCGACCAGGTCCGATTCGCGCAACTGACCCTGGATGCAGCGGGTGGTGAGCTTGAGCAGGCGGTTGCCGGCTTCGTGACCGTACTTGTCGTTGACCGTCTTCAAGCTGTCCGAGTCGATCATCAGAAGTGTAAAAGGACGCGAGTAGCGCTCCGCCTGCAGCGCAATGTTCTCCGACAGCACGGCGAAAGCGCGCATGTTATAGACGCCGGTCAGGACGTCGGTTTCCGAGAGCGACTTGATTTCCACCAGCGCGCGGCGGATGTCGCTCGCCAGCATGGTGGTGATGTAACCGACGAGGACGAGCGGAGCGAGCTGTGCGGTGAGCGTAGTGACGTACGAGGTCACGGTCAGCGCCTCGTTTCTTTCCGGATATCCGAGCCACAGATAGCAGGCCGTGATCAGGACCATCTGCAGGAAGGTCGTCGTCTTCCCGAGCATCAGCGCACTTGCGATCACGACGAGCAGGTAGAGATTCAGCAGCGGGCTCTCGAGGCGGCCGGTGTACATCAGGGTCCAGGTGATGAAGACGATCATCACCCAGGTCTCGACCGCGAGCTTCCAGTACGTTTCCCGGCGGTAGAAGTTGACGTAGTGGAACGAAAGCACGAAGGCGCCAAAGAAAAAGAGCGCCATCGCTATGGCAGGCGCGCTTTCGTCGTCCGGCGTCAGGACGGCGTGGAAGAGCAGCACGAGGACGAGGAGCAGCCACTCGATTTCCCTGACCGTACGCGAGAATCCGCGCAGTTCCTCCGCCGACAGATCGGGATCGAAGACAAAGGGGGACACGAACATTGCCCGCACGGAAGGCGCTTCTTTGCGGGAGCTCGTAACGATGGCAGGCGCCGCTGTGCCGATCTCGTCTGCGGCAGGGCGCAGACGACGCAGTCCTAATCGGGCCTTGGAACCCATCCTCTCCCCAGATGCGGCAACGGTGAATCCATGTACGGCTGCCGCTGACCCATGGTAAGCGGCTATTTACTATGTTTTATTTTTTTGGCGGCCGCCTTATGTCAGACGCATGGTAATGGAAAATGCCAGCGAACGGAAGCTTGGCGCCATACGCGCTCGCGCGACATGAGTTGGGATACAATGCCGCGCCGGTGCCGGCATTGAACCCCGGGGATTCGCCTCCATCTAACGGACTACCACACTAAGTAGGGACAGGAACATATGAAACGAATTGTTCTGTATCTGGCTACCAACATCGCCATCGTACTCGTGTTGAGCGTGACGTTGCAGTTGTTTGGCGTGGATCGGATGCTGGACGAGCAGGGTGTCGGTATCAACTTCAATGCGCTGCTGATCCTCGCGGCCGTGATGGGCTTCGGCGGCTCGTTCATTTCGCTTCTGATATCGAAGTGGAGCGCGAAGCGGATGACGGGCGCACAGGTGATCGAGGTGCCCTCGAACGTGACCGAGCGCTGGCTGGTCGATACGGTGAAACGCCAGGCACAGAAGGCCGGCATCGGCATGCCGGAGGTGGCGATTTACGACGCGCCGGAGATCAACGCGTTCGCCACCGGCTGGAACAAGGACAGCGCGCTTGTCGCCGTAAGCACGGGGCTTCTCAACCAGATGAGCCAGGAGGAAGCCGAAGCGGTGTTGGGTCACGAAGTGAGCCACGTCGCGAACGGCGACATGGTGACGCTGGCGCTGATCCAGGGCGTGGTGAACACGTTCGTGATCTTCCTTTCCCGCATCATCGGGCATTTTGTGGATCGGGTGGTGTTCAGGGTCGAGCGCGGCTATGGTCCCGCGTTTTACATTACCGTGATCGTGGCGCAGCTCGTGCTCGGAATACTGGCCAGCATCGTCGTGATGTGGTTCAGCCGGCATCGCGAGTTCCGCGCGGATGCGGGCGGTGCACGCCTCGCCGGACGCGAGAAGATGATCGGGGCACTCGAGCGGCTCAAGCTCAACCAT
>DATFGD010000098.1:0-3614 GCA_035249725.1 Burkholderiales bacterium | reverse complement strand
CCGATATACGCTCTGGAAGATGCGGTACTGAACCGGATCGGTGTCCTGGAACTCGTCGATGAGCGCCGCCTGGTAGCGCTCGCGTATGGCGCTTGCGAGTCGCTCGCCGTCTTCGCCGTGCACTGCACGCTCCAGATTGAGCAACAAGTCGTCGTAGGACTGGAGCCTCAGGCGCCGCTTGCGCGCAGCAAGTTCGCAGTTACCGTATTCGAGAAGTTCCGCCGACAACAGCGAGAGATGCTTCTGATAGGCCTGCTCCAGCGCCGCATGCGCTGTCTTCAATTCGTCGCACGCTGCATAGAATGGATGGCTGGGCGTCGTACCGCCTTGCCGTGTGCCGTCCGCGAGCGCGCGCGGCGTGAACTTCGCGAATTGCGGAAAGAGCGTAATCCCCGGGGTTATGGAATCGAGGCATTGCGCCATCTGCTCCAGCCAGTTGCTGACCGATGCCGCGCGGTAGCTGTTGCCGTTGAGGTTTCGATTGCCTGCGAGCTGCCGCTCTATGGCTGCGCGCGCCTCGATCCAGATCGCGCGTGCTCGAGCGTACGCGTGCGCGTACGCCGCCTCGAGTGCCGCGACATCCTCGTGCAGGCTGGGCCTGCGGACCACAAGGTAGGGCTTTCCGATCCTGCCGTTCAGTGCCGCTCTCAGTGTTTCCGGTGTCGCGCCCTGGTCCAGCACATAGCGCACGAAAAGCGGCGAAGCATTGTAGAGCGTCCTGCGCCAGAAGTCGTCCGCGATCTCCTGCAACAGCACCGTCTCGTCGGGCAGGATTTCGGCCTCGAACGGCATGCGGCTCTCGAACGCACGATCGCCGAGCACGCGCTGGCAGAAGGCGTGGATGGTGTAGATCGGCGCCTGGTCGAAGTCACGCAGCGCGCTCGTAAGTTGCAGCGCGGCGTGCGCATGGTCTGAGATGCGCGCGAGCAGCCCCTCCAGCAGGGGATCGTCATTCCGGCGTACGCCGGGAAGACGAGATGCATCATTTTCCGCGGATCCGGACTCGAATGCCGCGCGTGCTTCGGCAAGCCGCGTACGGATGCGATCCCGCAGCTCGGCGGTCGCAATTTCGGTAAACGTCACGACCAGTATGGATTCGACCGGGCGCTCCGCCTCCAGAAGGAGCCGCAGGTAGAGCGCCGTGATGGTCCAGGTCTTGCCGGTGCCCGCATTCGCTTCGATCAGCGTAATGCCATCGAGCGGCGCCTCCAGCGGGTCGAGACGCGCGGTGCCGCTCACGGCGCACGCTCCTCTTTCATCGCCGCTTTCAACGGACCGAATACAGCGCGTGCGAGCGCCTCGAATTCGTGGTCCAAGGGATCGCAACCGCGAAGCGTGAGCCGGTAATAGGCATCCGCGCCTTCGCCGCGGTTGTGGTCCGACATCGCCCACGCGCGCCGGGCGGCATCGATTGAATTTTTGTCGACGTACGTTTGCGCGCTCTGCGGGAAAAGATGCAGCGGGCGTTGCAGGCCGGTCCAGTACAGATCCGTCAGCTTCTCGAGAATTGCTGGCGCGTCGGGCACGGGCTCGAAACGGACGGCTTTGTCCTGGAGAAACCAGCGCGTCACCGGCGCGATGCCCAACGGGGCCGCCGTGTTGAGCACCAGGTGACGGATCCACGCCGCAAGCAGATCCTTGGGCTGACATTTTGCGAGCCGGTAACCGAGGAGCCCTTCCGCGCTCACGCCGCTCAGCACGCCGCGCAGGCGCATTCCGCCCAGTTCCAGATCGACACTGATAGGCGCCGGCGTTTTTTTCGGCAGCACGGCGAGCAACTTCTCGGCGAAACGCTCTACTTCAGCGCCGGTCTCATCGAACACGGTCGCACCGACCTGCGCGTGGGGCAGCAGCGCACTGCCGCGCGCCGCGGCGAGCGCGCTCGCCACCGGTTCGCCACGCATTCGCACCGCGAGCAGGCGCTGCTTCAACGCATACAGCTCGAGCGATTCCGATGTCAGCGGTTCGCGTCCGTCGAGTTGCTCATCGGCCGCCTCCAGTCGGATCCCGAGCCGCTCGCGCACAAAATAGCGTGCGGGATTGCGAAAAAAACGGATGAGTGATTCCAGCTCTATCGTGCGCCACTCGGGATCCGGTTCCGGCAGCGCTTGCGGAACGAAGGGTTCCGGGCTTGCGTCGCCCCTGCCCGCGAGCCTGGCCGCCTGGCACAGCGCTGCGGAATAACTGAACAGCTTCCCATTGCCGTCGAAATAGCGCGCACTGAACGGCTGCAGCGGATGAGATGTGAGGACGTGATCGCGGATATCCGCGCCTGCCGGTCCGCGAAAGTTCTGGGCAAGGTAATCGAGCAGCTCGCTCACCAGTACCGAGGGCGGGATCACGCTGTTGTCGCGGATGTGCTGGCCGGTATAACTGACATAGAAGCAGCGTCGCGCGGAAAGCAGCGATTCGAGAAACAGATAACGGTCGTCCTCCCGGCGCGAACGGTCGCCCTTCCGGAAGTCGGTCGCGAGCAGGTCGAAACCATACGGCCGTCGCGTGCGGGGAAACGCCGTATCGTTCATGCCGATCAGACACACCGCCTCGAACGGAAGGCTGCGCATCGGGACCATGGCGCAGAACGTAACGCCGCCGGAAAGAAACGCGCGCGCGGGAATCTGCAGCCGGCTGCGCAGCGCGCCCTTCACGACGTCGAGCGGAATCGCACCGTCAAAGCCACCCGCGGCCGCTTCGGACTCAAGCGCACCGATTGCCGTGCGCAGCGCATCCATCTCCTCCTCGCGGTTTTCATCGGGTGCGTAGAACTGTGCGAGGATGCTCCTCAACAGATGAGCCCACTGCGGCACCGTGCGCGATGCGGGCAGGTCGTTCAACGCAATCGCCGCATCGGCAAAGCTGACGAAGCGGCCCAGCACCTGACCGAGCGTGCCTTCCACTTCGTCGTAAGGCAGGATGTCCGCAAAAAGGCGCTCGTTGCCCCCCGGCATTGCATAACCGAGTAGCAGGCGGTCCAGGCCGAAGCGCCAGGTATGCTCCGCGGTCGCGGGTAAATCGAAGCCCGCCCGATGTAGCGCGTCGATTCCCCAGCGGATTCCGCTCTCGTGGACCCAGCGGTGGATGATATCGATGTCACCCGTCGCGAGCGCAAAGCGGCGCTGCACCGCGGGCTCATCGAGGATTTCCAGCACGCGGCTTGCTTCATAGCGGCTGCCGGGCAACTCGAGCAGCGCCATGAAGGTCGCGGCGATGGGACTTTCGCGCTCTGCGCTGCGATCGGAGATATTGAACGGGATGTGCGGTTCGGTCGTGCTGAATACCGCCTCGATATACGGCGCGTAGGTCTCGATGTCCGGCGTCATCACGACGATGTCCGAGGGCTGCAGTTCGCTGTGCCGCTCGAAGAGCGCGAGCAATTGGTCGTGCAGCACCTCCGCTTCCCGCATCGCGCTGTGACAGGCGTGCACCTGAACCGAGCGATCGTCAGCCGCGATCTCGACGATGCCGCCCGCAGTTCGGCGTTCCTGCAGATTCAAAACATCGGACTGGAGCGCGGCGAGAAGATGCGTATCGCCCGGTTCGAGGTAATGGTCGTGCTCCTGCGACGGATGGTTCTGCAGGAGGTCGATGAAGTCGCGGCCCTGCTTCCCAAGCGA
>DATFGD010000097.1:0-6015 GCA_035249725.1 Burkholderiales bacterium | reverse complement strand
GGATGGCGTGTGCGATCGGAAAGAAATTGGCATGTCCGACGTAGCGTCGCGCTGCATCGTCCTTGAGCGACGAATTGCCGGTCGGGTGGAAGCCGATCGGCACGTCGAGCGTTTCGAGCGCGCTCCACAACGGCTCGCATGTGTCGTCGTGCAGATGCCGGCCGTCCACCGGATTTGGCGTGCCGATCACCGCGACGGCACCGAGTTCTTTCACGCACCGGCGCGCTTCCTCCACCGCCCGTCCTACGTCGTGCATCGCGATCTGCGCAGCGAATTTCAGGCGCTGGGGATCGATTTTGCAGTAATCGCAGGCCCAGTTGTTGTACGCGCGCGCCAATGCGGCCGCATAGTCGGGCGCCAGATCGTCGTGACACAACACCTGGCGCCCGCGCGTGCCGTACATCACCGCGACGTCGATGCCCTCGATATCCATCGCCGTCAATGTGGAAGCCGCGTCGAAGCCTTGCGCCTTGGCGACACTGAAATGTGGATGACGCGCACGGCTGCGCCGTCTCAATTCGCGGCTGGAGGCGGCGGCACCCGGCGATTTGGCGAACGCCGGGATGGTGAGGCCCTGCACCTCCATCGTCCTGATCGAGTCGGCGTTGCCCTTGTCCTCGGCGCTTTGCATGAGCTTCTGCTGCTGGCTGCCGAAAAACCGCGGCGGGTTTGCCCGATACGGCTCGTCGAGATAGCGCGCCCAGAGATCGTCCGGCTCGTTGAAATGCATGTCGCTATCGATAATCAGGTAGCCTTCGCGTGCCATAACTTTCCTCCGGTTTAAAACCTGCCGCAGGTCGTTTATAGTCTGGACCGAACGGGTTCCACGGCTCTACCGCCCATGCCGCGGCTCGCGTTCACTCTAACAAATTCGGACCTCAATATGAAACAGCCTCCGGTGCAACGCCAGCGCCGTTTCCAGATCAGCCGGCGCGGGCAATTAACCTACCAGGAGCACCGCTTTGCGTGCCTGCTGCAGGACATCAGCGTAAAAGGCATGTTCATCATCTGCAATTATGATCTGGAAATCGGGCTGGAGCTCGAAGTGCAGTTCGAACTCGAGCCGGGGTCGAATTTCAATGCGAAGATCAGGGTAAAGCATTTCAAGGACGGGTGCTTCGGTGCGGAGATCGTGGAAGCGGATCCGCTCTCGGAGAAAAACTGGAACCAGTTCATGGAATCCCATTTCGCTGGTCAGGTGGACCTCCCGGAACGACGGGTACGGCGTTGAGCGTGAGCCATGCTCCTCGCGATACCGTAAAATCGCACGCATGCACGACATCAAAGAACTGACGATCCTCGTTCTTCCCGGTCTCGGGGGCGCAGGCCCCGACCATTGGCAGACGGCCTGGGGCCAGGCTTTCCCCAGCATGCAACGGGTCGAGCAGGCGAATTGGGAGCAGCCTGTCTATTCCGACTGGTCGGCACGTCTGACCGAAGCGGTGAAACGGGCGACGCCCCCGATCGTCCTGGTGGCGCACAGCCTCGGCACGTCGCTCACCATGCGCTGGTCGTTCGAGCAGGGCGAGCACGCCCGGAAAGTCGCGGGTGCCTTTCTCGTTGCGCCGACCGATCGCGATCGCTTTGACGCTTCACCGACTTCACCGGTCCGCGGCTGGGGACCCATGATCCTCGAGCGCCTGCCGTTTCCGTCGATGGTCGTCGCGAGCCGCAACGACGATCGCGTGTCGTTCGATCGCGCCGAAGTCTTTGCCAAGGCGTGGGGCGCGACGCTGGTCGACGCCGGTAACCTGGGGCACATCGGGAGTGCGGCAAAACTGGGCCTGTGGCCGTTCGGGCTCTTCTACTTCGGACAGTTCGTCGGCTCTCTTGATGAGTGATCTAGAACCGGCTTTCTTCGACGGCGCCGATCTGGTGTGGTATCAGCTGAATGACTTGATGAACGCGAGATCGTCATGCCGGTGAAAACCGGCATCCAGTCTATTCTCGGGACCACGTATTAGATTAGGGAACTGACCACAGGAGGAGTCATGCTGATCGTCGATTCACAGATTCACATCTGGCAGAACGGAAAGATGAGCCCGCAACATCGCCAGATTCCCACCTATTCCGCGGAGGATGCGCTGGCCGAGATGAAATCCGCCGGCGTCGATTGCGCGGTGATCCATCCGCCCAGCGCACTCGGCGAACCGGCCAACGCGCTCGCTGTCGAGGCGGTGAAGAAATACCCGGACAAATTCTGCATCCTGGGGCATTTCGATCTGCAGAGCCCGGAGCGCGAGAACATTGTCAAGCGCTGGCGCGAGCGTCCGGGCATGCTCGGTTTTCGCTATACCTTCAACCAGCCGCATGAGAAAACGTGGTGGACCGACGGCTCGCTCGACTGGTTCTGGGGCGCATGCGAAAGAGAGGGCTACAGAATCGGGCTGCTCGCCAGCGGGAAAAACATCGTGGCGTTCGGCAACATCGCGCGCAAACACCCGCGGCTCAAGATGCATATCGACCACATCGGGCGCGGCGGTGGCAGAGCGGAATTGAAGGATGATGCAGCCTACGCCGACCTGTCCGAAATGCTGGCGCTCGCAAAATTGCCGAATGTCGCAGTCAAGCTGTCGGGTGCGCCGAGCACTTCCACGCATCCCTATCCATATCAGAACATTCACGGCTACCTGAAACAGATCGTCGATACGTTTGGTCCCGACCGCTGCTTCTGGGGCACCGACATCACGCGCATGCCGTGTTCGTATCGGCAATGCGTGACGATGTTCACCGAAGAATTGCCGTGGCTGAAGGGCCGCGATCTCGAGCGCGTCATGGGTGGCGCCGTCGTCGACTGGCTCGGGTGGAAGCGTCCCGCCGCGTGACCATCGGGAACCGCTAGTTTGTCTGCGGCTGTCCTATAGAAACTTAATCGTCATTCCGGATAATGATCCGGAATCCGATCTCTGGATTTCGGTTCCGAATTAAGCCTGTATCTAGGCTAAATCTGAGATTGATGATCCATCCGTCTGTCTCCTCAGCTAATCGGTTGAGAAGCTGTGCTCTGGGACACTGGTTCTTCGCCTGAGTGTTGCGTCCGGTGAAGTGCGAGTCGTTCAGGAAGAGTGTGAGAATGCAGATGCGAGCTTACCGGCACGAGGACCCGGAATGCTTCTTCGCCATGATAGGCAGCGTAATCCCGTGTGCCATCGGGCAACGTTCTCCAGCGCCGCACCACCCAGTGATAGCCCGCGGGCGCTGGCTCCGCAGCAGCGGTATTCTCTTCGGCGATTTCGGTCGATTCGTTGGCGAGAACTTCGGCGCGCTTTTTCCCGGATTTCGCGATAGCAAACCATTTACCGGCTCCCACTACCAGCAACATGCCCAGCACCGGCGCCGCGTCGTGAGCGAGATGCGCGTCACCTTGCATCAGTGGGTTGACAGCAGGGTCCGTAACGAGCATTTCGCCCGCAACCCAGCCCAGGATGCCGCCGCCGATGGTGACCACCACGGGATAACGAGTCATCAGTTTGAGGATGAGCGTACTGCCATAGACGATCAACGGAATGCTGATTGCCAGCCCGATGATGAGCAGTAACAGGCTGCCTTTGGCTGCGGCGGCTACGCCCAGCACGTTGTCGAGGCTCATGACGAAGTCGGCCACGATGATTGTTTTAATCGCCGCCCACATGTTCGAATGCGCATCGAGTTCATCATCCTCGTTCTCGGGAAGCAGCATCTTGATGCCGATCCACAGCAGTAGCACGGCGCCAATGACTTTGAGATAGGGCAACTCGAGCAGCATCACGGCGAAGAACGTGAGGATGACGCGGAGGATGATCGCACCGAAGCTGCCGAAGAGAATCGCCTGCTTCTGCTGTTTGGCAGGCAACGCGCGGCTTGCCATAGCGATGACGACGGCATTGTCGCCGCTCAGCACGATGTTGATCATCATGATCTGAGCCAGCGTGACCCAGAAGCCAGAACTGAGCATCTCCATTCACGCACTCCTCGATTGCGGCGACGGCCGACTGAGGTCGAGGATACGAGTCGAAGATGACTCTTAGCTGGCTACAGAATGACTGTTAGCTGTCCTTCAGATGAACGGAGCCTTACCCGGCAGTTCACGCGGCCTGCGAGTTTTCCGGCAGGTGTGGAAAAGACACGGTAAAAGTATTGCCGGTGCCGTCTTTATCGTCGGCGAGCGCGATATCGGCGCCATGGAGGTGTGCAATTTCGAGCGCAATGGCGAGACCGAGGCCACTGCCATCGCGTGAGCTGCCAAGCAACCGGTGGAACCGTTCGAAAACCCGCGCACGCTCATGCACGGGAATCGCCGGCCCGTCATCGCTTACGGCAACGCTTGGCACGGGATCGCGTGCGACGCATACCGTCACACGGCCGCCTTCTGGGGTGTAGCGGACGGCATTGTCGAGAAGATTGTCGAATAATTCACGCAGTCGGCCCGGCTCACCACGAATCATCACCGGGGATTCGCTCGCTTCGAGCCCGAGATCGATGCGTTTGTTTAGCGCCTCGGGCACCCAACTGGTCGCCGCGTCGAGTGCCAGCGCGTTCAGATCGAGCGGCTGCAGCGCTGCGCGCTGTACTGCGTCGGGTTCGTTGCGCGCGAGCGAAAGGAGTTGCGAAACGAGCCGCGCAAGCCGCTCCAGGCCTGAGTACAGCCGGCTCACCGATTCTCGAATGCGATCGGGATCGGTCTCCCGCAAGGTGAGTTCCATTTGTGCCTGGAGCCCTGCGACGGGCGTCTTGAGCTGATGTGCCGCGTCAGCCACGAAGCGGCCCTGTAGCGTAAGCACGTGATCCAGTCGCTCGAGCAGGCCGTTGAGTGCGTCGATGAGCGGCCTCACTTCACCCGGGACCTCGGACACCGCGACCGGCCCGCGCTCGCGATGGGAACGCGACGCCACGGCCTGGCGTACTCTCTCAAGCGGCCCGAGGCCGCGCACGACACCGCCCCACACGATGGTGCCGGCGATCAGGATCAGCAATACCTGCGGCAGAAAAACACTCAACAGAATTTCCCGCGTAAGCTCGTCGCGCTTTACTTTGGTTTCAGCCACTCTCACCACTGCCGGCGGCCGCCCGGAAGGCGCGTCGGCGGTCAACTGCAGTTCGACGACGCGTACCGGTACTCCATTCACCGCGCCGTCGTAATAGGCCTCGCCGCTTGGCGAACTCGCGGCGGGACGGCCGGCGGCCGCAATCTGCTCTCCCGCGACCAATCCGCCATCGGCACCCGAGATTTCGTAATAGAGCGTGTCGCTCGGGTCCGTGAAGAGCACCTCGCGCGCCGCCTGGGGCATATCGAACGTCAGCGCACCGCTGGTCCCGGTGACGTGCAGGGAAACTTCCCGCGCGATTTCGAGCAACGTTCTATCGTAAGCGCGCTGCGAAAAACTTAGCGCCACCCAATACGTGATGAATGTATCGGCGACGAGCAGCAGAGACAGGGGGACGAGCAGCCAAGTGAGGAGCTGGGTGCGCAACAACGGCTCACGCGGCATTCGGTTTCTCGATGAGGTAGCCCATGCCGCGCACGGTGCGTATATCGACGCCAAAGGGCTCGATCTTCTTGCGCAGCCGGTAGATGAACACTTCAATCGTATTGCTGGACGACACGTCTTCCCAGCCGTAGAGATGCTCGATGATCTGCTGCTTGGTGACGACCCGGCTGCCTCTCAGCAGCAGCAATTCGAGCACGGCGAGTTCTCGCATGGACAGCTCGACCGGCTGATCGTCGCAATAGAGCCGGCGCGCTGCCATGTTGAGGCGCAAGCGCCCGTGAACGAGTTCGGAGGTCGCTCCGGCGTGCGCCCGCCGGATGAGCGCACGCACGCGGGCCTCAAGTTCGGAGAGGTGGAATGGCTTGGTGAGATAGTCATCGGCGCCGAGGTCTAACCCCGCGATCCGCTCCTCCAACGCGTCGCGCACCGTGACGATCAGGACCGGCACGACGGAACGGCGCGCGCGCAAGCGCTTCAGAAGCTCGAGTCCGTCCAAGCCCGGCAGCTCGACGTCGAGCACCACGAGGTCATAGTCAACGGTGGCGAG
>DATFGD010000096.1:0-2374 GCA_035249725.1 Burkholderiales bacterium | reverse complement strand
CGCTTCGTTGAGCGTGTCGATTTTGTAACGAGTCCGGGCTTCCTGGGCGGCGGCAGCACGCGACGTGACAGCGGGCTCGCCGCCGGCGGCATGTACCGCGTCGTCACCGATCTCGGCCTTTTCGGTTTCGACGAGGAAACGAAGCGCATGAAGATCGTCGCGCTCCATCCCGGCGTGACCGTGTCCCAGGTTCAGGAGAACACCGGCTTCGAGATGGGCGCGAGTTCCGATATCAGGGTCACCGATCCGCCGAAGGCGAACGAACTCGCGTTCCTGCGCAGACTCGACCCCGAGCGGCTCTACACCGCGTAAATCAGATCTCACCGCAGCACTCAGGAGATTCGCATGCCCGGTTTGCACAATACATTCGGCATCGCCGCCCGCAACTTCACCGCTCATCCCGAGATGCCCGACGCACGCGCGCTCGTCGATTACGGCGTGAAGATGGAAGAGATGGGGTTCGACTCGCTGTGGGTATGGGACCACATTTTGCTGGGCGTGGAGCCGAGCTTTCCCATCATCGATTCGCTGACGCTGCTCACCGCGATTGCCGCGCGCACAAAGAAAATCAAACTCTCCACCGGCATCCTGGTGCTCCCGCTGCGCAACCCCGTGGTGCTGGCCAAACAGTTGTCGAGCATGGATCAGCTCTCGAATGGGCGACTTCTGCTCGCCATGGCCGCAGGCTGGTACAAGCGCGAGTTCGACGCTGTCGGCGTCCCGTTCGAGCAGCGCGGCAAGATCATGGATGAGAATCTCGACATCCTGAAGCGCTTCTGGACCGAGGACATGGTCAAGGGCGAGTGGACGCATCACAAGATTCCGGCCGGCGTCATGTTTCCGAAGCCGGTGCAACGGCCGCGGCCACCGATCCTCATCGGCGGCTACGTGGACCGCGTGCTGAAACGCGCGGCTACTGCGGGCGACGGCTGGCTCACCTATTTCTACCGGCCGGAGGGCTTCGCCAAATCGTGGGCCAAGGTGCGGGCCTTTGCGCAGGAGGCGGGCAAGGACCCCGATACGCTGATGAATGGGGCGCAACTCCCGATCATGATTGGCAAATCGCGCGCAGAAGTCGAAAGCCGGATGATGGAGTGGCTCGGCAAGGAATGGGACTACGCTTCGTGGAGCGATTCCACCAAGGACAGCGCGATCATGGGCACGGTGGACGAGTGCGTCGCGCAACTGAAAGAGCATCTCGCGGTCGGCGTGCAGAAGATCATCTTCGTGCCGTACAAGTACGAGATGGCCCAGATCGAGATCATCGCGCGGGACATCATTCCGAAGCTCAAGGCGGCTCGTCCCTGATTGCCGTGATGATCAGCATCTTCGACATTTTCAAGATCGGTATCGGCCCTTCGTCCTCGCACACCGTGGGGCCGATGAAGGCCGCAGCCGCCTTCATGAGCACGCTCGGCGCGGGCCCGCGCAGCGAATCGATCTCCCGGCTCTCCATCCGCCTGTTCGGTTCGCTCGCCTGCACCGGCAAAGGCCACTGCACCGACAAAGCGGTCACGCTTGGGCTCGCAGGACATGTGCCTGATACGATCGATCCGGACGAAGCGGACCGTCTGTGGGAAGCCGCGTGCAGGACGCGGCGCCTGCGTCTGCCAGACGGACAGGAAATCGATTTCGATCCGGCACGAGATATCGTCTTCGATACGGCGGTCACGTTGCCGCGCCATTCCAACGCTTTGAAATTCTCTGCGCTGGATCCGACCGCACAGTCATTGACGGAGGAAGTCTGGTACTCGGTCGGAGGCGGCTTCATCGTACGGGACGGAGACGAGGAGCACGCCTCTTCCGCCGCGCGCGAGGTGCCCTTCCCGTTTCGTTCCGCATCGGAGTTGCTCACGATGTGCCGCAACAGCCGCCGCTCCATCGCCGATATCGCGCGCGAGAACGAACGCGCGCTGCGTCCGCGCCGGGAGGTCGACGACCACATCGCTCGCGTAGCGCGCACCATGTTTTCATGCATCGACAACGGAGTGAACGCCGAAGGCGTGCTGCCGGGCGGCCTCAAGGTGCGGCGGCGTGCGCGCGATCTCTACCGACGCCTTCAGACCGAGCACCGCGAGGACGTGCGCGCACCGCATGAAGCGATGGACTGCGTGAGCATCTATGCGATCGCGGTGAACGAGGAAAACGCCGCCGGGAGACGCGTCGTCACCGAGCCCACCAATGGCGGCGCCGGAGTCGTGCCGGCAGTGCTGCGCTACTATCGCGATCACTGTCCGTCGGCGACGGACGAAGGACTCTCGGACTTTCTGCTGACCGCCGCGGCGATCGGCGGGCTGTACAAGATGAACGCGTCGATCTCGGCGGCGGAAGTGGGCTGCCAGGGCGAGATCGGCGTCGCCTGTTCGATGGCGGC
>DATFGD010000095.1:0-3183 GCA_035249725.1 Burkholderiales bacterium | reverse complement strand
CAGATCAAAATCATCTGCCCGTTTCCCGCGGGCGGAGGCACTGACTTGACCGCACGCCTGCTCGCCGACCAATTCAATAAAATCTTCGGGCAGCCGGTCGTCGTGGAGAGCCGCACCGGCGCGAGCGGCATGATCGGCACCGGCTCGGCGGCGAAGTCGCCGCCGGACGGTTATACGGTGCTCGTGGCCTCGGGCGAGGTCGCACTCAATCCGCACCGCTACAAAGAGAAGATGGCCTATGACTGGGACAAGGACCTGCAGCCGGTCACGTTGCTCGTCAAAGTACCGAATCTTCTTGCAGTGAATACCGACGTGCCGGCCAAGACCGTGGCAGAACTGGTGGAGTACGCCAAGCAGAACAAGGGCAAGCTCACCTTCTCCTCGAGCGGCGTCGGCAATCCGCAGCAGTTGACGGGAGAGATGTTCAACAAGATGGCGGGGCTCGATATCCGGCACGTGCCCTACAAGGGCGCAGCGCCACAGCTCGCCGATGTCGCGGGCAAGCACATCACCATGACCTTCGTCAGCATCGGCGCCGCGCTGCCTTTCGTCGAGAGCGGCCGCATCCGGCCGATCGGGGTGACGTCCAAAACGCGTGTCTCGGCGCTGCCGGATGTGCCGGCGATCGCCGAGTATCCGCCGCTTTCCAGTTTCGAACTCGTGAATTTCTTCGGCTTCTTTGCGCCGGCGAAAATTCCCGAACCGGTATTGAAGCGGCTCAACGCGGCAGCGGTCCAGGCGCTCAAGTCGCCGGAAATGTCGAACAAGCTGAAGGCATCCGGTTTCGAGCCGTCGCCGACGTCACCGGAAGAATTCCGCAAGTTCATCCGGGATGAGTCCGCCAAATTCGCAAAGATCATCGTCGAAGCAGGCATCAAACTCGATTAGTGCTCGCGAACAATGTCTCCGTTCGGTCTGAGCTTGTCGAAGACCGAACGGAATCATGTCGTTCATGGTTCCCTTCAGGACAGGCTCAAGCTCACCACGAACGGCAAGTAATCTGCGGGACGCCACACTATGTGTGAGAAGGAATTCGTAATGGACTGGAAATTCGAACTGCTGATGAAACCGTCCGCTGTGCCGCTGACCGAGGGCCCGGTGTGGGACGGCGAGTACCTGTACTTCACGCACATCCGCGCGAGCCGCATCATGCGCTACGACCTGCGAAGCGGCGCGCTCACCGAGTGGCGCACCGGCACCAACCGCACCAACGGGCTCGCCTTCGACGCGGATGGCCGGCTCTTCGGCTGCTGTTCCGGCGGGCGCTCGCTCGTGCGCTTCGAGCCGGACGGAAGAATCGTCACGCTCGCGGATCGCGTCGAGGGAAAGAAGCTCAATACGCCGAACGATCTCGCGATCGATCGCAAAGGGCGCATCTGGTTCACCAATCCCTGGAACGAGGGCAACATCGATGCAACCGAGCGGCAGGAGCTGGACAACCGCTCGGTGTTGCGCGCCGATCCCAAGCCCGACGGCACGTACTTCGTAACGCGTGTCACCTTCGACACCACCCAGCCGAACGGCATACTCGTATCGCAAGACCAGAGCACGCTCTACGTCGCCGAAAGCGGCTCCGACCCAAAAATCGCACGTGAACTGCGCGCGTATCCCATTCGCGAGGATGGCAGTCTGGCTACCTACACGACGCTTTTCACCTGGGGCGCCGACGCGAAAGGTCCGCAACGTGGTATCGACGGCATGTGCCTCGATCGCGATGGCAACATCGTTGCCACGGCCGGCTGGGAAGTGAGCGGGGCCGGGCCGATGATCTACGTGTTCACGCCGAGCGGCCGCGTGCTGGAGACGCACCCCGTTCCGGCCAATCGGCCGACCAACTGCTGTTTCGGCGGCCCGGATTTAACCACGCTGTTCGTCACCACCACTCAGGGTCACTTCTTCAAGGCCCAGACCGACCGCGTGGGCTGGGCGATGTATCCCTGAACGACGGACCCGTCTTTTTTCTGTTTCAAAGACACACAGCGCCCCGTTCGCCCGCAAACTCCTGAGCGCCGCTATCCCCGCCCCGGAGGGAATGAAAGCGAAGCAAGACGTGTTTGCGTGGACCGTAACCCCATCGAGCCGGAGCCGTCATGAATAACAAACAGCCGTTCCATGCAGCGTACCTGTTCGCACTCGCCGTCGCGTGCGCCCCAACCTGGGCACAGCACGTCAAGGTAACGCCGCTGGGCTCACACGCCGGAGAATTGTGCGCCATGGACCGGGCCACGATATTCGAAGACCCGAGCGGCGTGCGCATACTTTACGACGCCGGACGATCGGTGACCGGCGCGGAGGACCCGCGGCTCGGCAACGTGCACGTGGTGCTACTCACACACGCGCACGGCGACCACATCGGCGACGGCAAGCTTGCCTCGCAAGGCGCCGGGAGTTGCGAAAAACCGCAGACCGTCACGGCAGTGCCAAATTCGACCACCGCGGAAATTGCGGCTGCCAAAAACGCCGTCATCATGATGGTGGCCGAAATGGGCGTTTTCGTCGGTAAGAAAGTGGAAAACATCCGCGGCAAGCCGACAGGAGCATGCGCGTCCTCGGGTGGCGCCATTTCCGTTCCGCAGGCGATGCCCTGTCTTGCGAACGCCCACCTCGGCGGCTCTCACATCGTCAAGACGGGTGAGTCGGCTCGCGGCGTCGAGATCACGATCATTTTTGCATCGCACGCCAACAACGTGCCGCGCAGCCTGCTGACGGAACCCCATAGCACCCACCTCGCCGCGGACAACGTCAGTATCGCGCTCGGACCGCCGACGGGTTACGTCATCAAATTCACCAACGGCCTCGTCGCGTACCTCACCGGCGACACCGGCATCCACACTGAAATGAAAAGCGTCGTGCACGATTTCCACAAGGCGAACTTGATGATGATCAACTTCGGATCGAGCGCGGTGGATGCCCAGGCGGCTGCGCACGCGGCGAACGAGCTGGTGCGCCCGGCTTCGGTCATCATCTCTCATGTCAACGAGGGTGCGACGGCGGGCGGCAAGCTGAAGCCGACTTCGCGAACGGCGGCGTTCATAAAGCTGGTCAAAAACCGACCGGTGCATCTCGCCATCAGCGGTCGCACCCTGGAGTTCGACGGCAGCGGCCGCTGCGTCGCCAGGTGTTAAGTTGTCCCTCCTCCGACGAAGAACTGTTTTCCCTCCTGCGATGAGGAGGGGAAAGGAA
>DATFGD010000094.1:0-4883 GCA_035249725.1 Burkholderiales bacterium | reverse complement strand
GGTCACCCGGGCGGAGGGCGAAAAGCAGGCGATGATACTGGAAGCGGAAGGGCGGTTAGAGAGCGCCAAGCGTGACGCGATTGCGCAGGTTACGCTCGCGGAATCGTCCTCGGCCGCGATACAGAAGGTAGCAGAAGCGGTAGGCGACCGCGACACGCCGATGCTCTACCTGCTCGGCGAAAAATACATCCTCGCTCTCGACCGGCTCGCGGCCTCCGGAAACAGCAAGATCGTGCTGCTGCCGGCTGATCTGCAGGAGACGTTGCGCGGTATATTGGGTAAGGCGAGAGCGGGCTGATCGTCAGGCCTTGGTGCGCAAAAGCCGCTGCTGTTCCCTGCGCCAGTCCTTGTCCTTTTCCGCGGCTCGCTTGTCGTGCTGTTTCTTGCCCTTGGCAAGCCCGATCTCCAACTTGATTCGGCCGCGGCTGTAATGCATGTCGAGCGGCAGCAGCGTGTAACCCGCCCGCTCCACGCTGCCGATGAGCTTGCTGATCTCTGCCGCGTGCAGCAGCAGTTTTCGGGTTCGCGTCGGGTCCGGCGTGACATGCGTCGACGCAGTGGGCAGCGGGCTTATGTGACAGCCGATGAGAAAAAGCTCCCCGCCGCTCACGATCACGTACGCTTCCTTCAGTTGCGCTCGTCCCGCGCGAATTGCTTTCACTTCCCAGCCCGCCAGAGCGATCCCGGACTCGAAACGCTGCTCGACGAAGTAATCGTGGAAGGCCTTCTTGTTCTGGACAATGCTCATGGAAGCGCGGGCGGTGGCGGGATGCTATTCTAGCAGTCGCGCGATTGCGGTTGCGTCACTGCTGCACTCGAGAATAATAAATCAACCATGCCCCAAATCACGAAGACTGTACTGGTGGAGCATTCCCAGGGAGAAATGTTCGGCCTGGTCGATGCGGTGGAACGCTATCCGGAGTTCCTGCCCTGGTGCGGAGGCTCGAGCGTGAGCCACCGCGACGACACCACCACACGCGCCACCCTCCACATTAATTATCGCGGCATGCGGCAGAGTTTCACCACTGAAAACACGAAGTCTCCACCTGAGGCGATGTGGGTGAAGTTGATTGAAGGGCCTTTCAGAACGCTCGATGGCGAATGGCGTTTCCTCTCCCTGGAAGGCGGCGGGTGCAAAATCGAATTTCGCCTGCACTACGAGTTTTCCAGCCGCATTCTCGAAAAGCTCGTGGGGCCGGTGTTCCACTACATCGCCAACACGATGGTGGACGCCTTTGTAAAGCGGGCCGAGGCGGTTTATGGCGCGCGGTAACGCGCGCCTCAGAGTGGAAGTGGTTTACGCGCTTCCCGACCGGCAGGTGCTCCTGGCGCTCGAAGTTAAGGATGGCACGACCGTGCAAGACGTCATCATGCAGTCTGGAATAACGCGCTCGTTTCCGGATCTCGATGCAGTCAATAGCCCCGTGGGCATCTTCGGCAAGCGCGTGACGCGTCAGACGCTGGTAAAGGATGGCGACCGGATTGAAATCTACCGCCCGCTGATTGCGGATCCGAAGAGCATGCGTAGAGCGCGCGCCAGAGGAAAGCGCTGACTTGCTTGCTGTCCGCAGCGCTTACTTGCAGTTTGCGTCGACCGAACGCTGCGCAGCGGCGATCTCGGGTCCGTACTGCGCATCTTCCAGAAAAATGCGTTCCCCGGTCTTGGGATCGTACTTCACGACGCGGTTACCGGCCTGCAGATTCTTGAGATAGGCTCGGGCGTCATCGCAGGCCCGTTTGCGCTGGGTCGCTTCCGCAGTTTTCTTGGTTTCCTTCGCTTCGGCTTCCTGTTTCTCGATCTGCCGCTTGCGGAATTCGGCGTCGCGTTCTGCGAGGGATTTCTGCGGCGTGGCGGACTCGGAAGGCGGCGCGGCAGGCGTCGACTTGATGCCCGTCGACTGCTGCTTGGTCCCGGGCGGGCATTGATTGGCGTATTCGACCCTCCCGTCCTTTCCTATGCATTTCAGCAACTGCGCGTGCGCGGCGGTGGACAGCAGCAGCATCATGATCAGGCCGATAATCGCTCTCACATTGTCTCCCTGTGTTCAAAGTACCCGTCTTGCATGTATTTCACCTCAACGCACCGTCCCGCGCAATTGCATCGTTCACGGTTTAACGTCTTGTTAGATTTACGGTTTACCGACGCTTGCGTATAATACGTTATTTGCGACGGAACAAGAACATGCGTGTGGTGCAGAAAGCCCTGACGTTCGATGACGTCCTGCTGATTCCGGCCCATTCGAGTGTCCTGCCCCGCGAAGTCAGTCTCCAGACCCGCATCACCCGCAAGATCGCGATCAACATTCCCGTCGCATCCGCCGCGATGGACACCGTCACCGAGGCGCCGCTTGCGATCGCCATGGCGCAGGAAGGCGGCATCGGCATCATTCACAAGAACATGTCGCCCAAAGCGCAGGCCGGCGAAGTGGCAAAGGTCAAGCGCTACGAGAGCGGCGTGGTGAAGGATCCGATTACCATCAATCCCTCGATGACGGTGCGCGAAGTGCTCGATCTCACGAGCCGGCACAAAATCTCGGGCCTGCCCGTCGTCAACGCGGCCGGCAAGGTGGTTGGGATCGTTACGAACCGCGATCTGCGCTTCGAAACCAAGCTCGACCAGCCGATCAAGAACATCATGACGCCGCGCGAGCGGCTGGTGGTCGTGCGCGAAGGCGCGACCCGCGACGAAGCCCTCACGCTGATGCACAAGCATCGCCTGGAGCGCGTGCTGGTGGTGAACAAGAACTTCGAACTCCGCGGACTCATTACCGTAAAGGACATCCTCAAGTCTTCCGAGCATCCCAATGCCTGCAAGGATCCGTTCGGCCGCTTGCGCGTCGGCGCCGCAGTGGGAGTGGGCGAAGGCACCGAAGAGCGTGCCGAAGCACTGATCGAGGCGGGCGCGGACGTCGTCGTTGTCGATACGGCCCATGGACATTCGAAGGGCGTGCTGGGCCGTATCAAGTGGCTGAAGCGCAACTATCCCAAGACCCAGGTGATCGGCGGCAACATCGCCACGGCGGCGGCGGCCAAGGCGCTCGTGGACCACGGCGCCGACGCCGTCAAGGTGGGAATCGGCCCGGGTTCCATCTGCACCACGCGCATCATCGCCGGGATCGGCGTGCCGCAGATCTCAGCGGTGGCCGACGTTGCGAAGGCGCTTGCGCGAACGGACGTGCCGCTCATCGCCGACGGCGGCATACGTTACTCCGGCGACATCGCCAAGGCGATCGCCGCGGGCGCGCACCTCGTGATGATCGGCGGGCTGTTCGCCGGAACGGAGGAGTCGCCGGGCGAGATCGAGCTGTACCAGGGGCGCTCCTACAAGGCCTATCGCGGCATGGGTTCGATCGGCGCGATGCAGCAGGGCTCGGCGGACCGCTATTTCCAGGAAGTGGACGAGCTCGATACCGAAAAACTGGTGCCGGAAGGCGTTGAAGGGCGCGTCCCGTACAAGGGCGGACTCGTGCCCTTGATCCAGCAGCTCATGGGCGGCTTGCGCGCGAGCATGGGCTATCTGGGTTGCGCCACGATCGATGAGGTTCGGCGTAAAGCGGAATTCGTCGAGGTGAGTGTTGCCGGCATCCGCGAGTCGCACGTCCACGACGTCCAGATCACAAAAGAAGCGCCCAACTACCGCATTGAATAGGATCGAGCATCCGGTTCGGCATTCGGCTTCGGTGTCCGCTTGATCCTTGATCCTCGTACATGCTGCACGAAAAAATCCTGATTCTCGACTTCGGCGCCCAGTATTCGCAGCTCATCGCCCGGCGCGTGCGCGAAGCGCAGGTTTACTGCGAGCTGCATCCATGGGACGTGAGCGACGCGTTCATTCGCGACTTCAATCCCCGCGGCATCATCCTGTCCGGCGGGCCGGCGTCGGTTTGGGAGGGCGGCACGCCGCGCGCACCGCAGGCGGTTTTCGAAGCCGGCGTCCCGGTACTCGGCATCTGTTACGGCATGCAAACCATGGCGGCGCAACTCGGCGGCACGGTGGAAATGGGCTCGGTGCGCGAGTTCGGCTACGCGGAGGTGCGCGCACGCGGTCACTCGGCGCTGCTGCGCGACATCCAGGATCGCGTCACGCTCGAAGGTCATGGGTTGCTGGACGTCTGGATGAGTCACGGCGACAAGGTGAACGCCGTGCCGCCCGGCTTCAAGGTCATCGCGAGCAATGCCGCAACACCGATTGCCGGCATGGCGGACGAGTCGCGCAAATTCTACGGCGTGCAGTTTCATCCCGAAGTCACGCACACGCTGCAAGGCAAGGCGATGCTCGAGCGCTTCGTGCGCGAGATTTGCGGGCTGTCCGGCGACTGGAAAATGCCGGATTACGTCGAGGAGGCGATCGGCAAGATCCGCTCGGAAGTGGGGAAGGACGAGGTGGTGCTCGGTCTTTCGGGGGGCGTCGATTCTTCCGTGGCTGCAACGCTCGTGCATCGCGCGATCGGCCGCCAGTTGACCTGCGTCTTCGTCGACAACGGCCTGCTGCGGCTAAACGAACCCGAACAGGTGATGGAGACCTTTGCGCGCAATCTCGGCGTCAAGGTGATTCACGTCGACGCGCGGGAGCAGTTCCTGGGGCATCTCAAAGGCATAACCGATCCCGAGGAGAAGCGCCGGATCATCGGGCGCGAATTCGTCGAAGTGTTCCAGCGCGAGGCAGCGCGCCTGCCCGGCGTGAAATGGCTCGCGCAGGGCACGATCTATCCGGATGTGATCGAGTCCGCCGGCGCAAAAACCAAAAAGGCGCACACCATCAAGTCGCACCACAACGTGGGCGGACTGCCGGAAACGCTGCACCTCAAGCTGCTGGAACCGCTGCGCGAACTCTTCAAGGACGAAGTGCGCGAGCTTGGGATTGCGCTCGGGCTGCCGCGCGA
>DATFGD010000093.1:0-2464 GCA_035249725.1 Burkholderiales bacterium | reverse complement strand
GTGCGCGAAAACCGCGCCGCACTCGATCTGACGCTCACGGCGGAAGATCTCGCCGAATTGGATCGCACGTTTCCGCCGCCCAAGGGGCCCACTCCCCTCGCAATGCTGTAGGTCCCGTTCGTTGTAGCGATGTCGAAACATGAACGGAATTGCGTTGTCCTTCGACAACTGCAGGGCGAATCTCCGTCGGCGAGCGAACTTTAGCGCGAAGTGCGGTCCCAACATATCATGGCGAAAGCAAAGGGCCGGAAGCAGCCTCCGGTAAAACGACCCGGTCCCAAGCCGGCTCCAATAAAGGAGCCGGGGCCAAAACCGCCCGCCAAGAAAGCGCGCAAGAGTGCGTCATAAAGCCTGCAGGATGCCATGATGCAGCGACATGCGGCAGCACCACCGGACGAGCCACCGCTGCGCATCGAGGATTACGCGCTCATCGGCGACTGCGGGACCGCCGCACTGGTCGGCCGCAACGGCTCGATCGACTGGCTGTGCTGGCCGCGCTTCGATTCGCCGGCGTGCTTCGCTGCACTGCTCGGCTCGCGGCAGCATGGGCACTGGCAGATCGCGCCCGTTGATCCGAAACCGCGCGTTCAGCGCCGTTACCAGACCGACACGCTCGTGCTCGAAACGGAGTTCGAAAGCGAGGAAGGCGCGGTAACCCTCGTTGACTTCATGCCGATAGGAGAAACCGAGTCCGACCTCGTTCGGATTGTCGTCGGCCGGCGCGGAACGGTGGCGATGCGCATGGAACTCGTGCTGCGCTTCGACTACGGCGCTTCCGTGCCGTGGGTGAGCCGCTTGCCGGACGGACGGCTGCGTGCCATTGCGGGGCCGGACATGGTCGTGCTTTCGGCGCCGGTCGAGACGAGGGGTGAAAATCTGACGACTGTCGCCGATTTCGAGGTTCGCGAAGGCGAACGGCTGCATTTCGTACTGATGCATCTGGCATCGCACCTCGAGCCGCCGCATACGATCGATCCGGAGGCTGCGCTCGAAAAAACCGTGAAGTACGCGCGCCAGTGGGCAGCCCGCTGCAGCATCGAGGGGCCGTACGCCGAAGCCGTTCGCCGCTCGCTGATCACACTCAAGGCGCTCACCTATGCCCCGACGGGTGGGATCGTCGCCGCGCCGACGACTTCCCTCCCTGAAAAAATCGGCGGCCAGCGCAACTGGGACTATCGTTATTGCTGGTTGCGCGACGCCACGCTCACGCTCATGGCGCTCATGGCGGGCGGCTATTACGACGAGGCGCGGGCGTGGCGGGAGTGGCTGGTGCGCGCGGTCGCCGGCAGCCCGTCGCAAGTGCAGATCATGTACGGCATCGCCGGCGAACGCCGGCTGCCGGAGTGGGAAGTGCCGTGGCTCGCCGGCTACGCGCATTCTGCACCGGTGCGTGTGGGCAACGCCGCCGCTGCGCAGCTGCAGCTCGATGTTTTTGGTGAAGTGATGGACGCGCTGTACCAGGGCCGCAAGTCAGGGCTCGACGCGTACGCACCGGCGTGGGGACTGCAGCAGGCGCTGCTCGAGCATCTGGAAAAGGTGTGGCAGCAGCCGGACGAAGGTATCTGGGAAGTGCGCGGGCCGCGGCGCCACTTCACCTATTCGAAAGTCATGTGCTGGGTGGCGCTCGACCGTGCGGTGAAAATGGCGGAGCAGTACGGCGCGGACGGAGCGGTTGAACACTGGCGCGAGCTGCGGGCGCGGATCCACGACGAAGTGTGCGAGCGCGGTTTCGACAGCAGCCGGAACACCTTCGTGCAGAGCTACGGCTCCACCGAACTCGATGCGAGCCTGTTGCTGATACCGATTACCGGCTTTCTGCCCGCCACCGACGCCCGCATGCTGGGCACCGTTCGCGCCATCGAGCATGAGTTGCTGGAAGACGGATTCGTGCACCGTTATCGCACTCACGAATCGATTGACGGCCTGCCGCCCGGAGAAGGTGCGTTTTTGCCCTGCACCTTCTGGCTTGCGGACAACTATCTCCTGCAGGGACGCGTCGAGGAAGCGCGTCGGCTTTTCGAGCGGTTGCTTGCCCTGCGCAACGACGTGGGACTGCTCGCCGAGGAATACGATCCGGCGCAGCAACGGCAGCTCGGCAACTTTCCGCAGGCTTTCGCGCACGTCGCGCTGGTGAATACCGCATTCAACTTGAGCGAGCGGCTCAAGCCCGCCAAGGAACGCGCGGCATAGCGCGGTGCTGCTCCGGTGGTACACGACCGACCCCAAGGGCGCGCGGCGCCTCGCGCCGTGCATCGAACGTTAAGCGATCCTTAAGCCGTCGCGCGCTACCGTCCTCGAAAGAGGAGGTGCGCGATGCTGCACAGGGCGATTCAGGATTTGCACAACGACGACATAGTCGCAACCGACGGTCGCCTGGGAGCCGTGGAGGACATCTATTTCGATGACCATCGCTGGGCCGTGCGTTATCTGGTGGTGAATACCGGAGACTGGCTCGCCGGGCGCC
>DATFGD010000092.1:0-3871 GCA_035249725.1 Burkholderiales bacterium | reverse complement strand
ATGTCTGCAAGGATGTCCATCGCGTGGGTGGGCACGCCCATGACGTACGTCGCGTCCGTTTCGATGATCCAGTCGAGCGGCTTTTGTCCGGCGCCGAGATCATTCAGCACCAGTTCGCAACCGGCGACGAGACTCTGCTCGATTGCCACCGTCGCGATATGGTGCGACAGCGGGCTGTGGCTGTAGAGCACCGTACGTTCGTCGTGATGCCAGTCGTGCACCATTGCCCGGCCATTCGCGAGGAGCGTATTGTCCGAATGCATGACGCCTTTCGGCTGGCCGGTCGTTCCCGAGGTGAAAGCAAGATAGACGATCTTGTCCGGGTTACGGTCGATTTCGGGCAGCGCATCCGCCGCCGCCACGGCGCCAAGCGGCGGGAACCGCGCAAGATCCGTCACGACTTCCGCATGCGTGCCGGGGGGATCAAGCCGCCACATGCGGCGCACGGATTGGACCGCGCGCGCCGCCGTGAAAATGTTCGAACCGCGGGCATCGCTGCCGTAGCCTGGCTGCGCGAAGAGCGCGGCGGTCTGGATACGCTCCATCAAATGCACGACTTCGGCGGGGGTGTAATTCTGGTGGAGCGACGGATTGCACACATAGCCGTTGCGCGAGCAGGCGAGAAGGACGACGACGCTTTCCACGCGGTTCGGCAACCAGACCGAGACCCGCTGCCCGCGGCGCAGGCCGGCCCGGTGCAACTCCGCTGCAAGCGCATCGACCCACGGCAGCAGGCGCGCCCACGTGATGCGATGGCGGCTGTCACGCAAGCACCACGCGTCGGCGCGCTCGCGCGCGTGGCGTTGGGCGAGCGTATAGAGCGTGTCATCGCGCCACACGCCGGCTTCGTAATAACGGCGTGCGGTCTGCGGGTCGTGCAGCGTCAGTATCGTACTCACGTGTTGGTTTTTTTGGGGGGCTTTCGTTCCCGCTTTTTCATGGGGGCTTTCGTTCCCGTTTTTACTTTCCGAATTTGTCCGGGTCGGGCTTGCGCTTCGCGCGAAACGCTTCGCCCAATTCCTGCGATTCTTCCGTATCGAGATACAGGCGCAGCAGGAGATCATGCGAGACGCGCGCCAGTCCCGACACGCCCCCGTGGCGCGCGGTGAACGCGGCTTTGACCGCCGCGAGCGCAAAGGAGCCGCGCGCCGCCACCTCGAGCGCCATCGTGCGCGTCTCGTCGTGCAGCCGATCGTCCGGAACGACCTTGTTGATGAGCCCGATCTCGAGCGCCTCGCGCGCCGTCAATTTCGGATTGGTGAACCACAGTTCCTTGGCCTTTTTCTTGCCGACGAGGTCTTCGAGGTACCAAGTTCCATAGCCGGCGTCGAAACTGCCCATCATCGGTCCGACCTGGCGGAAAACCGCGCTCTCCCGGGCAATCGTAAGATCGCACATGACCTGAAGCACCTGCCCACCGCCTACGGCGAAGCCGTTCACCGAGGCAATCACCGGCTTCTGCAGCCGTTCGATGCTTTCGTAGATTTCCAGTGTGGGCAGCATGCCGGCATAGAGCGTGCTGTCTTCCATCCCCTCCTTGCGCCCGCCGATGCAAAAAAATTTGTCCCCTGCCCCGGTAATCACGAGCACGCGGGTGCGCGTTTCGCGGCGAACGTCGTTGATGCAGTCCCGGATTTCATGGCACATCACCGGCGTGAACATGTTTCCGTCATGCGGACGGTTGAGCGTCAGCCATCCGACGGGTCCCTCTTCGCGGTAAAGAATGGTTTCGTAGCTCATGAGCGTGCGCTACTTACGGGAGGCTGACCGGCGCGGCGCGTGCGGAAATCCCGCGTGACACTTCCGTATTATGGACATCAATCGGGAGAACCGGCGCGAAAGCGCGATGATTTTTGACGGGCAAAATGACAGCCTCTTATACTACGCCACTCGTTCGCTGTTTGCAGTCACTCCCGGCTCGAAAGGCAAATCGGCCCATTATGAAAGCGCAGCCGCACGCCGCCACACGCCGCATCGGCCTCCTCGTGCCTTCATCCAATACGACGGTGGAGCCGGAATTTTATCGTGCGCTGCCGCCGCACATCTCGCTGCACGTGGCGCGGCTGAACCTTACGCGGATCACACCGGATGCCATACTCGGGATGGTGGCGGACCTGGACGCGCAGAGTCGCAATCTCGCTACTGCCGACGTGGACGTGATCGTGCTCGGGGCGACCGCGCCGAGCTTCCTGAAAGGGCTCGGTTACGACCGCGAGATCGCCCAGCGGATTGAAGCGGGCACGGGCAAGCGCGCGACCACCACGTCGACTGCTTTGATCGAGGCGATGCGTCATCTCAAGCTTCAGCGTGTCGTGCTCGGTTCGGCGTACGATGAGAAGGTAAATGGCATCGCGCGCGGATTTCTGGAGGCGAACGGCGCGACGGTGCTCGACGCACAGGGTCTGGGCCTCGTAGACAACCTTGTCGTGGGGCGGCTGGAAGAGGGAAGCGCGTACGAGCTGGCGCGCCGCATCGATCAGCCCGAGGCCGAAGGCATCGTGCTTGCCTGCACGAATTGGCGAACGATGGGCGTGATCGAGCGCCTCGAGCAGGACCTGCACAAGCCGGTGATTTCGACCACGCAGGTCAGTATCTGGGCAGCGCTGAGGATGCTCGGCGAAGTCCAGGGCATCGCGGGATATGGTCGGCTGCTGCGCGAGGTCGCCATGCCGCCTCGCGAACCGCAGGCAGCGGTGAAACTGTAAGCGCTGGCGTTTGCCCGAGCTGGTTAAAGGGCGATGTCGGTGATTGGTTGATATCACCCGTCCATTCGTGTTTCGAAGATGCCCAGCACGAACGGATTTGGGAAAAATGGAAAGGACATGACATGTACGGTTGGCGTGGACGCATCGGTTTGCTCGTCCCTTCGATCAACACCACCATGGAGACGGAGTTCTGGCGAATCTCCCCGGAGGGTGTGTCGGTGCACAGCGCACGCATTTCGGGCGGGCGTCACGGCACGCCGGAAGAATTGCGCAGCATGGAAAACGCAAGCAAGGCGGCTGCGCGAGACGTCGCGATGGTCGAGCCCGACGTCGTTGCCTACGGCTGCACGAGCGGGAGCTTCTTCGAAGGGCCGGAGTGGAACAGGAGAATCTGCGAGCAGTTAAGCGAGATCACCGGCGCACCGACCGTCACAACGGCAGGGGCGATGGCGGCGTGTCTCGCGGCAAGTGGCCATCGCAAGGTGGATGTCGTCACGCCTTATGTCGAACTGACCAACGAGCGGCTCAAGCAGTTTCTGCGCGCGCACGGCATCGAGGTCAGCCGGCTCGGTACTTTCGACATGCTCGACATGTTCGACCACGCGAAGATCCAGCCCGAGGAGATCTACCAGAAGGTCAAGGAGACCAACAGCGCGGACACTGAGGCGATCTTCGTCGCCTGCACGCAGCTGCGCGCGCTGGAGGTGGTCGACATGCTGGAGCGGGACCTCGGCAAGCCGGTCTATTCGGCGGTGCAGGCAACCGCATGGCAGGCGTATGCCGAGATGGGTGTCGATCCGCGCATCACGAACTGCGGCAGCCTGCTGCGCAAGCTCTCGGAACCCGGGGCGCTCAAACAGCCGGCGAAGCGGCTGCGGAAGTCGGCATAAGGGCTCTTAACAAAATGAATCCACGCCGTTCATGGTTCCCTCCGACTGTCGCTGAGGACAGGCTCAAGCTCACCACGAACGGCTCTCTATGAACGACCGTTCGCCCTGAGCTCGTCGAAGGGTGGACGGTCATTTTGTTAATGGTTCTAAGTCTGGGGGGGACGAACCTCATCCCCACCCGGCCCCTCCCCTTGAAGGGGAGGGAACCGTAACGCGAACGAAAAACAACTGCAGACGGCTCCACCAGTGAGCGCCGCATCCGAAACAGTAACGTAC
>DATFGD010000091.1:0-4709 GCA_035249725.1 Burkholderiales bacterium | reverse complement strand
TCGCTCGACATGTCTCGGGAGCACTGCGTATGCAGTCGCGGATTCTAGCACGCACCTGCAGCGTCCTTTGCGGCACGCGATGCGCGCGATAAGATACTCAACACACCGTTTACTCACGCCATGGCCGCTTTGTCATATACGCGATGAAAGGACACTTGCAATGAACCGCCTCTGTGCACTGCAGCCTGTATACGTGCGCTTTCCTGCACTCATCTGCGCGCTGGCGCTGTACTCGATCGGCGCCTATGCACAGCCGGTCTGGAAACCCGAGCGCACGGTGGAGGTCGTCGTCTTCGCCGCGCCGGGCGGCGGTAATGACAAATCGGCCCGTGTCATGCACAAGATCTGGCAGGAAACCAAACTGGTCGATGCGGTCGTCACGAACAAGGTCGGGGGCGGCGGCTCGCTCGCCTACACCTATGTCAGCCAGAAGGCGGGGGATGCGCATCATATCGCGATCGCGCAGGCGGGGCTCATCACCAACCACATCACCGGCCGCAGTCCCCTGCACTACTCCGACCTCACGCCGCTTTCATTCGTCGGCAGCGAACCGGTTGCGCTCGCGGTGCGTGCGGACTCGCCCTACAAGACGCTCAAGGAATTCGTCGACCAACTGAGGAAGGACCCCGCTTCGCTGTCGATATCGGTCGGCAGCACGCGCGGCGCGATCAATCACTTCACCATTGCCCGGCTCGCCAAGGCGGCCGGCATCGATCCGCGACAACTGAAGATCCTGGTGTTCGGCGGCGGCGCGGAGTCGGTCACCAATCTGCTCGGCGGCCACATCGATGCGATGGTGCAGGCGGTCAACAACGCGATCCCGCATCACAAGGCGGGCAAAATGCGCATCCTTGGGCTCTCCACACCGAAGCGCTCGCCGGGCCTGCCGGATGCGCCGACCTTTCGCGAACAGGGCTACGACGTCGTGATGGAAGGCTGGACGATCTTCGTCGGCCCCAAAGGCATGACGCCCGCGCAGGTTGCATACTGGGAAGGCGTCTTGCAGAAAACCGTCCACCACGCCCTGTGGAAGCAGTACCTCGAGTCGAATTCGTGGGATTGGGGTTACAAGAACGCACAGGAAACGCTGGCTTACCTCAAGAAGGACCACGAGCAATCGAAAGCGCTGCTCATCGAAATCGGACTCGCCAAGTGAATCGCCTTTCCGCGAGCGAAGCTGCAGCCGCGATCAACGCCGGCAAACTCACCTCCGAAGCGCTCGTATCGGCCTGCCTGGAGCGCGTGGCGCAACGCGAGGGCGAGGTGCAGGCATGGGCCCATATCGATCCCGGCTACGCGCTCGAACAGGCGCGGCAGCGCGACCGCGAAACGCCGAAGAGCCGGTTGCACGGCCTTCCGGTTGGCGTAAAAGACGTGATCGATACCTGCGACATGCCCACGGAATACGGCTCGCCGATCTATCGCGGTCACCGGCCCGTATGCGATGCGGCATGCGTCGCACAGGTGCGCGAACTGGGCGGCGTCATCCTCGGCAAGACGGTGTCCACGGAATTCGCGACGCGGCACCCCAACAAAACCCGCAATCCGCGCAATATCGCGCACACGCCGGGTGGCTCGTCCAGCGGTTCGGCTGCAGCGGTCGCGGACTGCATGGTGCCGATCGCGTTCGGTACGCAGACTTCTTCTTCAATCATCCGCCCCGCGGCGTTTTGCGGCGTGATCGGATACAAGCCGAGCTTCAACCTGATCAACCGCGCGGGCCTCAAATTCCTCGCAGAATCGATGGATACCATAGGTTCCCTCACGCGTAGCGTTCCGGATGCGGCGCTGCTGGTGGAAGCGCTTTCCGGCATGCCGCCCACATCGTTCGAAGCGGTGGCGACGCTCCGGCCGCGCGTCGGGTTCTGCCGCACGCCTTACTGGAACGAAGCGGATTCGCCTACCCATGCAGTACTCGAGGCGGCGGCACGGCGTCTCGCTGCCGCCGGTGCGAGCGTGAGCGAAGTGGTGCTTGATGATGAATTCGGCACGCTCGCACAAACGCAGATCGAAATAAGCTCGTACGAGTTTTTCCGAGCGCTCACGCACGAGCGCACGCGTCGTCCGGATCTGATTTCCGAAAGCCTGACGGCGCGCATCGCGGCCGGAGGCAAAGTGACGCGCGCCCAGTACGAGGCCGGAGTCTCGCGCACCGAGCACTGCCGTCGGCGCGTGGCAGACCTTTTTCGCGATTACGACGTGCTCCTTGCGCCCAGCGCGCCGGGCGAAGCGCCGCGCGGGCTCGAACGCACCGGAGAACCGATTTTCGGGCTAATGTGGACGCTGCTGCTGCTTCCCTGCATGACGCTGCCCTGCGGCACGGGACCGAACGGTCTACCGCTCGGTATCCAGCTCGTCGCCCGGCACGGCGGTGATGCCGCGCTGTTCGTCGCTGGCGAGTGGACGCGTCGCACCCTCGGCTAGCACACCAGCCGCAAGTTTCCGCCTGGTCTATACTTCCGCAACAAACAGGGGAACAAAGGGAAATGGCTTTTTCTCAGGGCAGCGCGACGGCCGGCACGCTGATTCTCGCGCTCAGCGCATGGCTGCTCTCCAATGCCCCGCCCGGGCCCGAACAACTGTGGCCGTACCTCCTGTTCGGCGCGGTCTTTGTGATCCTGCTCGCGCACATCATCCATATCGTTGTCGAAGACACGGTCGGCTTCTTTGCTGCGGTGCTGCACGGGGTTCCCGTTGCCCTGGCGGCTTACTGGCTCGGTGGCACGCCCTACCACTGGCTGGCGTACGCCTGCTGGGCCTATGCAGCGGCCTACGTCATCCTTGTGCCGCGCATGATCCGTGCCGTGTCGCGCGCCGAACACCTGAACGGGCAGTCGTCGCGGCGCGGCCACCACCGGCATGGCGGATTCGACCTCCAGGACGCCGGCATCGCGATGTTGCTCGTCGTAATGACGGCCGGAATCATCATGAGCACGGGGCTCGTTACGCGGGAATGGGGCATCTACGCCGGCGTGGGCGCGTTTCTGCTGTGGCCGCTTACGCTCATCGTCGTGCCATGGTACGCCGCCCTCGCCCATGCGGAATGGCTCATGGTCGCTATCGTTCATGGCGGCGGGACGGCAGGCGTGCTGCTCTACCGCGCTGCTCGCGCACAGCGACGTCACGACGCCACCGCGATCCCTCGTTCACTGAGTGAAGAACCGTGACGGGACGACTGATAGGGTGGAGTGCCGGCGTCGCGCTTCTTCTGCAAGCACTGGTCGCTCTCGCCGCCGAAGTATCGGTGAGGGATGTGCCCACCCGACCGGGCGTGGTCCAGCGCGTGCTGCTGATCAAGCCGGAACAGCCGGTGGCAAGCGTGGTCCTCTTCGCTGGCGGAAACGGCCTGGTCCAGATCGGGCAGGACGCGAGCCTCGGACGCGGCGGAAATTTCCTCGTCCGATCGCGTGCCCGGTTCGCGCGCGAAGGGTTTCTGGTTGCGGTCGTCGACGCCCCCTCTGACCGCATCGACGGCCCGGCCCTCGACTATTTCCGGCAGACCGCCGAACACGCATCCGATGTCGCACACGTAATCGCGCACCTGCGCGAGGAAACGAAGCGGCCGGTGTGGCTCATCGGTACCAGTCGGGGCACCACTTCGGTGGCAAACGCGGTTATCCGGCTTCGCGAGCAAACGCCCGATGGCATCGTGTTGACTGCATCGATGGTGGGGCCCGACCGCGAGCGCCTCCCGTCGATGGCCATTGAATCGATCCGCGTCCCGGCGCTGGTGGTGCATCACGAGAACGACGAATGCCGCTATTGCCTGCTGCGCGACGTTCCGGCCCTCATGGCGGGATTGAAGGGCGCGGCAAAGTCGGAACTCATTACTTTCAAAGGCGGCGGGCCGGTGAAGGGCGATCCGTGCCAGGCGTTTCACTACCACGGTTTCATCGGTATCGAGGATGAGGTCGTCAAACGCATCGCCGACTGGATCAAATCCCAGCTTTCGGGCCGGGTGTGACGGGCGCGCGTGAGACAGGTCCACACTGCGAAGCACGCCGCTGAAGCGCATCTCGTGAAGGGGTTTCTCGAATCCCAGGGAATCGACGCCATCGTCCGCGGCGAGTATCTCACGAGCGGCTGGGGCGAGCTGCCCGTGGACCTGTGCTCGGTGTGGGTCACCGATGATGCGCAATTCGAGCGCGCCGACGAACTGCTGATCGCCTTCCTCAAGGGCACCTTCGCGCGCCAGTTCAGTGGCGAGCGCTGGACGTGCCCGCGTTGCGGGGAGCACCTCGAAGGTCAATTCACCGCGTGCTGGCAGTGCGGCACCGCCAAAGCGGCAAAGGAATGATAGACCGCTGGGGGTCTGAGAAAAGTCGGTTCGTGTTGAGCGCTATCGAAACATGAACCGACTTGGCCGTTGCCCTTCGACGCGGCGCAGGGCGAACGGCCACTCGATCAGATCTTCCTTAAGTACGACGTAGAAAAGACCGAGCCCGATTGGGTCGCGGAGCACTTCAACTCGCGAGCGATTTCATAACGCTGAACAGTTCGGCTTTCGCTTCAAAGCCTATGCCCGGTATATCGGGCAGCCCGACGTAACCGCCCTCGACCGGCGTGTGGTCCGCGAAGCCGCCGAATGGCTGGAATACGTCGGGATAGGACTCGTTCCCGCCGAGTCCCAACCCGGCTGCGATATTGAGCGACATCTGATGCCCACCGTGGGGAATGCAGCGGCGGCGCGACCAGCCGTTCTCCTCCAG